>JAUNJX010000036.1 GCA_030533005.1 Clostridia bacterium
GCGCCGGGCGCAGCATCGCCATGATGCTGGCCTGCGGGATGATGGTCGGCAGTGCTGGGCCGGTGCTGGCGGCGACCACACCGGCGCCCGACGGACAGGTGCAGGCACCGGCCGAGCCCGCCGCGCCCGCCGCAGACCCCACCGTTACGTTGGTCTATGCGGAGGTCAATCCTCTGGATACCATCGTCGGCCAGGCCGCTACCACCTTTAAATCCAAGGTAGAGGAGCTTTCCGGCGGCACCGTCATCATCGACATTCAGGCTAACGGCGTGCTCGGTTCCGAGAATGACGTTCTGGATACCATCCTCGGCGGCGGCGACACCATCGATATGTCCCGTATTTCCGCCTTCGCGCTGACCAGCTACGGCTGCAACAAGTCCAAGCTGCTCTCCATCCCCTTCACCTTTGAAAACCGCGCGCATTTCTGGAATTTCGCAAATTCCGAGCTGGCGCCTGAATTCCTCAACGAGCCCCAGGAGATCGGCCTGCCCCTGCGCGGCATCTTCTACGGCGAGGAAGGCTTCCGTCATTTCTTCACCGTTGACCCCATCACCGGCATGGCCGATTTGGCCGGCATGAAGCTGCGCGTTTCCAACGACCCCGTCATGAACGGCATGGTCGAGGGTCTCGGCGCTTCCCCCACGGTCGTATCCTTTGGCGAGCTTTACTCCGCTTTGCAGACCGGCGTCGTTGACGGCGCAGAGCAGCCTATCGCAAACTACAAGGCCAATTCCTTCCAGGAAGTCGCCCCCAACCTGATCCTTGACGGTCATACCCTTGGCGCGATCCAGGTCGTTATCACAGATAACGCATGGGCGAAGCTGACCGAGAATCAGCAGAACGCCATCATGGAAGCCGGCAAGTTCACCCAGAATTTCGTAGCGGAGCTTTCCGAGACCAAGGAAAACGAAGTGCTCGACGCCCTCAAGGCCGAAGGCATCAATGTTGTCGAAGTCACCGATAAAGCCGCGTGGGCCACTGCCTGCCAGGAGACCATCACCGCGAACACCGCCGATCAGGCCGAGCTCTATCAGAAGATCCTCGACATGAAATAAAAGACCACACGATTACATTTACATAATGAACCTGACGGCGGGGGGCGCAGGGATGACCCTGCGCCCCCTGTCTAGCTTTTTTCAAACGATGCCGAATGTCAATTCTGAAGGGAGCCGTTCACAATGCCTAAAATATTTACCGCATTGGACAAGATCAAGCCGGCGTATGACGCGACCTATAAGGTTGTCATGTTTATCTGCAAGATTCTGCTGATCACGGATATTCTTATTACCACCATGGCCGTCTGCGGAAGATATATCCCCTTTATACCGGATCCCTCGTGGAGTGAGGAAGTTGTACTTACCTGTATGGCATATATGGCCGTGCTTTCAGCAGCACTTGCGATACGCAAAGGCTCACATATCCGCATGACCGCTTTTGATCCCTATCTGTCCGATAAAACCATACGTTTTCTCAATTTGCTTGCCGATATAGCGGTGCTCGCCTTGGGTATCATCATGCTTGTGCAGGGCTGGAGATATGCCTCTACGATCGGCGCCCGCGGCACCTATGTATCCATGCCGAAGGTGTCACGCTTTTGGATGTATTTCCCCATCCCCGTCGCGGGTACGGCAATGATAATCTTTGAATTGGAAGCAATTTACAATCATATAAAGTCATTCTTTGTAAAAGAGGAGGCGTCTGAACAATGACAACGCAGTCGATAGCCATCATCGTACTGTTGGGAAGCTTTTTCCTGATGGTATTTATGCGCTTCCCCATAGCCTACGCAGTGGGCCTTTCCTCGGTGTTCTGCCTGCTGACGCAGGGACTAACCCTTTCTACGGTTTGCCAGCAGATGGTAAAGGGCATAAGCTCCTTTAGCCTCATGGCAGTCCCCTTCTTCATCACGATGGGGGTGCTGATGGGATCGGGGGGTATTTCAGAGCGGCTCATTGCCCTTGCAAACGCCTTTGTCGGCTGGATGCGCGGCGGCCTTGCCATGGTCAATATCGTTGCGTCCTACTTCTTCGGCGGCATATCCGGCTCCGCCTCGGCGGATACGGCCTCGCTCGGCTCTATCCTTATTCCGATGATGGTCGATCAGGGCTATGACGCGGATTTCTCAACGGCCGTCACCATCACCTCCTCGTGTGAGGGGCTGTTGGTGCCGCCCAGCCATAACATGGTCATCTACGCGACCACCATAGGCGGCGTTTCGGTAGGCAGCCTGTTCCTGGCGGGGTATCTGCCCGGCGCGTTGCTGGCGGTCAGCCTCATGATAGGTTCCTACATTATCTCCATCAAGCGCAACTACCCTAAGGGCGATAAATTCAACCTGATGAATTGCATTAAACAGTTCAGCAAATCCTTTTGGGCGCTTGCGGCTGTACTGATCGTCGTTGTCGGCGTTGTTGGCGGCGCCTTTACCGCTACCGAGTCCGCTGCCATCGCCGTCATTTATTCACTGTTTGTCAGCGTATTCATATACAAGGGTCTCAACTGGAAGGGCGTATGGAAATCGCTGGAGAGCTGCATCGATACGTTGGCGATCGTGCTGATTCTTATCGCAACCTCGGGTGTATTTGGATATTGCCTGACGACCCTGCATGTTCCCGACATGGCTGCAAAGGCTATTATGGGTATCACCAGCAACAAGATACTGCTCGCGCTGCTGCTGAACCTTATATTCCTCGTGCTCGGCTGTATCATGGATATGGCGCCCATCATACTGATCGCGGCGCCGATACTTTGGCCCGTCGCGCAGGGTATCGGTATCGACGCGGTACAGTTCGGCATTATGGTCGTATTGAACTGCGGCATCGGCCTTTTGACCCCGCCTGTAGGCGCGGTGCTCTTTATTGGCTCCGCAGTAGCGAAGCTGCCCATGGAAAAGGTCGTCAAGGCGACGCTTCCATTTTATGTCTGCATGCTTGTGACGTTGCTGCTGGTGACCTTTATTCCCGAGATCAGCCTGTGGCTGCCGAGCCTGTTTGCCAAATAAGCGTCCTGCAAGGAGCGTATGCACGATGAAAATGACATTCCGCTACTTCGGCGCAAAAAGCGATACCGTATCCTTGTCCCAAATCCGGCAAATACCCGGCATGAGCGGCATTATGGGCTTTTTAGACTATAAGGCGGCGGGCGAGGTATGGGGCATGGAGGAGATCAAGACCTATATCGACGAGGTGCACGCGGCGGGTCTGGCCTGCGAGGTGATCGAATCCGTCAACGTCCATGAGGATATCAAGATGGGTTTGCCCTCACGGGATCGCTATATCGAAAACTATTGCGCCACCATCCGCAACCTTGCTGCGTGCGGCGTAAAGGTGATCATCTATAACTTCATGCCCGTGTTCGACTGGCTGCGCACCGATCTGCACCGCCGCATCGATGCGGACGGCTCCTACAGCATGTATTATGACGAAGCCGAGATCGAAGGACTCAGCCCCCTCGATCTGACCGCGCGCATGAACGCGGGCAGCAACGGCTTTTCCCTGCCGGGCTGGGAAAGCGCGCGCATGGCGGAGCTCAAGAGCACGCTTTCCCACTATGCACAGATGGGGGAAAAGGAGCTGCTCCAAAACTACCAATATTTTCTTGATGGCGTTATCCCGACCTGTGAGGCGTGCGGCGTGGTGATGGCCTGTCATCCCGATGATCCGGCGTGGCCGCTTTTCGGCCTTCCGCGCCTTGCCCATTCGGAGGCGGGGCTTGCACGCATATTGGAGCTGCACCCCTCCAAGGCGCACGCGCTTTGCATCTGCACAGGCAGCCTTGGCGCGGCGCCGGAAAACGATCTGCCGGCGATCATCCGCCGTTTTGGCAGCCTGGGGCGCGTGGGCTGCGTGCACATCCGCAACATCAAGCGTCTGGGATATCGAAAGTTCCGCGAGGCAAGCCATCTTTCCGCCGACGGGGATCTTGACATGTTTGAGATCGTCAAGGCGGTATATGAGACCTGTCCGGACGCCTATGTGCGTCCCGATCACGGCCGCATGATCTGGGGAGAGACCGGCCGCCCCGGCTACGGCCTTTACGACCGGGCGCTGGGCGTGGCATACCTGAACGGCTTGTTTGAAGCGCTGGACAAATCGGCGCGGCAGGCATGAAAGGAAGCAGCTATGAAGCTCAATGACGTCGGCATACAAAGCAAAACCGACTGGGAAAAGGCGAACGTCGCATTGCCGGATTTTGACCGTGCGCAAATGAAGGCCGAAACCCAAGCCGCGCCCACATGGGTACACTTCGGCGCGGGCAACATCTTTCGCGGCTTTATCGCGCGCCTGCAGCAAACGCTGCTGCAAGAGGGACTTGTTACGGGCGGCATCGTCGCCGCGGACACCTTCGATTTCGATATTATCGACAAAATCTATGAGCCCTTTGACGACATGACCCTGCTTGTGACCCTGCAGCCCGACGGCTCCATGAAAAAAGAGGTGGTGGCGTCCGTGGCAAAGGGCTTGCGCGCAAGCTTCGCGTATCCTGCGGATATGGAAGCGTTGCGGCGCATCTTCGCTTCGGCATCGCTGCAAATGGTCAGCTTCACCATCACGGAAAAGGGGTATGCGCTCGCGGATATGAACGGCGCGTTCTTCCCCTTTGTAACGGCGGATTTTGAAAACGGGCCCGAAGGGTGCACGCATGCGATGAGCCTGGTCGCGTCGCTTCTTTATACGCGCTATCAGGCTGGCGGCACGCCCATGGCTGTCGTGAGTATGGATAACTGCTCGCACAACGGCGAGAAGCTCAAAAGCAGCGTCGTCAAGGTCGCCGAGGAATGGCGGTCGCGCGGCTTTGTGCCCGACGCGTTTGTGGCGTGGCTTACAAACGAAGAAAAGGTCTCCTTCCCCTGGACGATGATCGACAAGATCACGCCCCGCCCCGCAAAGGTCGTGGAGGAGACGCTTGCCGCGTGCGGCATCGAGGATATGACGCCCATCGTCACAGGTAAAAACACCTTTATCGCGCCCTTTGTCAACGCGGAGCCTTCCCAATATCTGGTGGTGGAGGATCGTTTCCCCAACGGGCGCCCCCCGCTGGAGCGGGCGGGCGTATACTTTGCAAGCCGCCAGACCGTCAACGATACCGAGCGCATGAAGGTAACGACCTGCCTCAACCCGCTGCATACGGCGCTTGCGGTATACGGGTGCCTGCTTGGCTACGACAGCATCGCCGCAGAAATGCGCGACCCCGCGCTCAAGGCGCTGGTGGAAAAGATCGGCTATGTTGAGGGCATGCCCGTGGTGACGAATCCCAAGATATTCGACCCCAAGGATTTTATCCGCGAGGTCATAGAGGTTCGCCTGCCCAATCCCTTTATCCCGGATACCCCGCAGCGAATCGCCACGGACACCAGCCAGAAAATACCCATCCGCTTTGGCGAGACCATCAAGGCCTATGCAGCGCACGCCGATCTACAGCCGTCAGACTTGACCTTTATCCCGCTTGCGATCGCGGGATGGCTGCGGTATCTCTTGGCGATAGACGATGACGGCAAGCCCATGGCATGCAGCAGCGATCCCATGCTTGCAGACCTTCAGGCACAGCTTGCGGGGGTGACGCCGGGCAAAGCGGAAAGCGTTTCCGGCAAGCTTGCCCCCATCCTCTCCAATCCGCTACTGTTTGGCGTCGATCTGGCGGCAGTCGGGCTGGGAAGCAAGATCGAGGACATGGTCAAGCAGCTGCTATCGGGGAAGGGCGCCGTGCGCGCAACCTTGCAGCGGTATCTGCATAACTAGTATACAAGTCCTTGACAGCGCTTTGCGTACGGCGTTATGCTGTTATGAACGAAAAAAACGGAGGCTTTGCTCGATATGTATTTGCCCATGCGTCTTCCCCGGGAAACAGGGCGCGATTATGCGCTGCGCACCATGAAGGAAAACATCATCCGTATGGAGCTTACGCCGGGCAGCATGGTCAGTGAAAACGAGCTTGCCGCTGCGATGGGTCTTTCCCGCACGCCGGTGCGCGAGGCGCTGCTTGAGCTTTCCAAGGTAAAGATCGTGGAGATCTATCCGCAAAAGGGCAGCCGCATTTCGCTCATCGACGATACGCTGGTGGAGGAGGCGCGCTTTATGCGCAACGTCCTGGAATGTGCTGTGGCGGAGCTCGATTGCGCGGTCATCACGCCGGAGGCGTTGCTGCGCCTGCAGGAAAACGTGAAGCTGCAGCAATACTATCTGGATAACTATTATCCGGAGCATTTGATGGATCTTGACAATCAGTTCCATACCATCCTCTTTGAGATCGCCCGTAAGGAGCAGATCCATGCCATGATGGACACGATATCCATCCACTTTAATCGCATGCGCCGCCTTTCGCTGGAAGCGGTCAAGGGCACCAAGATCGTGCAGGATCACGCGGATATTATGGACGCGATCGCATCGCACGATCCGCTTCGCGCCAAGGCCTTGATGGATACGCATCTGCGCCGTTACAATATCGATGTGATCACGCTGCGCGAGAAATACCCCTCCTATTTTTGCAGCGTGCAGTAAATGCCGCGGCGTAAAAAAATGCAGCGCCCATGTGCGCTGCATCAGGCTATCGACAAACCACTTTGGGGATTGTCAAGGGGGCGAAACCCCTTGACTTTCAACCGCCCGAAGCGACATGTGCGGTGAGGGCGGAAGGCCTTGCGCAGCAAGGGTTTCTCTGCAATTTGCAACGACCGTGAGAGTAGCGAACAGTTGCAAATTGTAACCATCGACAAAGGTCGAATGACCTTTGTCGATAAGCTTTGCAGCGCCCATGTGCGCTGCATTTTTTGCGTCTATGACGGATCGGGCATAGGACAGCACGCAACCGCTTCCCGCCCGGCCTTCTGCGCCGCGGGCGCTTCCTGCAAGGTCGGCTCTACTATGACAAGGCCGCTTACCACCATTTTTCCTGTCGCGCACGTTTCCACGGCCGGGCATGCCGTCGCCGTTACGGGGGCGGCGTTTTCCACGCTTTGGACGGGAACCGCTTTGGGCGCGTGGCTTTGGCATGCAGCCAGAAAAAGAGCCGCCATGATGCATGCCAACAGGCAGGTCATTCTGGTTTTCATCGTATCTCCTCCATTTCCATCGACAAACATCCCCGCTGCAGCGCCGCGCCTTTCTACAGTGTCTTTTCCAAATACGCCCGCGCCTCCTCCTCGCCGGAAAAATGCAGCGTGGCGTCGTTTGCAACATAGCAGGCCAGCATATGCCATTCGGAAAGCGCATATTGCCCATGCGGGATCCGCCTTATGACCGTGCACAGATGCATCCGGTTTTGCGCATCGCGCAGGTCGGATATATAGTGCAAATGCATGTCTTTTCTAAGATATTCTAACAGCGCCATACGCCCTCCTCCGTTCGGGTCATAGCACAAAATCAACGATGCAGCCGGAAAGAAACGCATACACGGCCGCAAACGCCAAATAGAGCGCGAAACGCCTGGCGCCCAATACGATCTTCAACGCGCCCAGATTCGTGATCTTTGTGGCCGGGCCGGTGATCATAAACGCGGCGGCGCTGCCCATGCTCATGCCGTCCAGCAGCCATTGCTGCAAAAGCGGGATGGTTCCTCCGCCGCAGGCGTAAAGCGGCACGCCGATGGTCGCGGCCAGAAGAACGTCGAAGCCCTGGTTATCCCCAAACAGCTTTGCGATCCAATCCGCGGGGACATACCGCTGAAACGCAGCCGAGAGGAGTACGCCCAGCAGAAAGTACGGCCCTGTTGCCCTGACGTTCCGGCCAAAGCTTTTGAGCAGGCGCAGCAAAGGATTGGGATCGGTATCGCGGCTTTGCGGCTCGTCAAAGCCCGTAAAATCGAAAAACGGCTTGTCCTTATAAAACACCTTGATGAGCAGCCCTGCAGCGATCCCGCATAAAAAGCAGGAGGCGATGCGGATGAACAGCGCCGCTTTGCCCAGCGCCGCGCTGTACACGATCAGCTGGGGATTGAGCAGGATGGAGCTCATCATAAAGGCGGCAAGATAGTCGTCCTTCATGCCGCTTCTGGACACGGAGGCCGCGATCGGTATCGTGCCGTACATGCAAAGCGGTGAGGCGACGCCCAAGGCGCTCGCCGCGACGACGCCAAGCACGCCCCAACGCCTGCCCTGCATGGCGCGAAACAGCCCGTGGATACGGTCTTTCAGGAACACGGAGATCAGGGAGCCCGCCGCCATGCCCAGCACCCAGTAAGGGAAGATCTGCGTAAACTGGACGGTGAAGTAATACCAGAGATAGATGAACTCTCTCCTGATGATTTCCATGCGTCCTCCCTCCCCTCCGCGTTAGCTTTGCTTACGCGCCGATGTCCACCAGCTGATATGCGCGGCTGCCCAGCCCGATCTCCTCCGCATGCTCCAAGGTGTAGAGGCCATTCCTGCTTTCGATGCGTTCCACCAATGAAGCGCTGTCAGCAGAAGCGTATACAAGGTCGATGCTGGCCTGATCGACGGCTACGGGATCGGTGGAGGCCACGATGCCGATATCGTGCATGTCGGGTTCCGCGGGATTGCCATCGCAATCGCAGTCCACGGACAGGCGGTTCATCACATTGATATAGACGATGCGCTCGCCGTTGCCGAGATAGTCGGAAACCGCCTTGCCCGCTTCGCCCATGGCCGCAAGAAACGCGTCCTGCTCGCCGCCCCACGGGCTTGTGCGGCTGGTGCCGCCGCTGTGTATCCAGCTCTTTCCCTCCGCCGAACCAAGGCCGATGGAGATGTTTTTGATCGCGCCCCCAAAGCCCGCCATGGCATGTCCCTTGAAGTGGGACAGCACCAAATAGGAATCATAGTTAGCAAAATGGCTGCCCACAAAATTCTCGCTAAGCTGTGTGCCGCCCGTCACGGGAATGCTCAAAGACCCTTCCTCGTCCTGAATATCCACGTCGGCGATCGCGGTAAAGCCGTGATCCGCCGCGACCTGCTTATGCATGGCCGTTTCCGCGCGGGAGCCGCCGTAGGCCGTATTGCATTCCACGATGGTGCCGTTTAGCGACTGCACGAGGTCTTTGATAAGATCGGGGGAAAGATAGTTGCTCGCGGGCGGCTCGCCCGTGGAAAGCTTGACGGCCACGTTGCCCGCAGGCGTCCAGGAAAGCGCCGCGTAAGCCGCCATCAGCGCTTCGGGGCTGATGTTGGCGGTGTAGTATACGATGGGTGCGTCCGCCGCTTCCGTGCGGTGCGCCAAAGCGGACAGCGGTATGGCGGCGCCCCCGTTTGTCGTAAGGGAAGCGTCGGCGGCAGCGGGCGCTTCCTCCGTCGCGGCTGTAGTATCTTCGGGCGCGTCTGCTGGCGCGGGGACAGCCGTTGCTTCCGGCGCGCTTGGCGCGTTGGCTGCCGGCGCGGCGCTGGGCGCGGCGGGTGCGGCTGCGCAGGCTGTCATGGATAGAAGCAGCGCGGTGATCAAAAGCATTGCGATCCGTTTCTTCATGGTGGTTCGATCCATCCTTTCCATCGTTGTGACCTGTTGGTATCAGTGAGAGGATACCGGATAAATGTGTGAAAAGTGTGAGAAAAACAGCAGGCTTCTGTGAGAATGATTGCGTATCCCCCGAGGTGTGTTATACTTCATTTTGAAGGAGTACAGTATGCAGAAGCTATTGATCGTGGATGATGACCTGCACCTGCGCAAGCTCGTGCTGACCTATGCGGACGTATCGGGGTATCGCTGCGACGAGGCCGCAACCGGCGCGGAGGCGCTGGACAAAATGGCCGCGTCGGCGTATGACCTGATCCTGCTCGATATTATGATGCCCGGCATAGACGGGTTTGCGGTGCTCTCTCAAATACGGGAACGCAGCGAGGTGCCCGTCATTATGATGACCGCCCGCAACGAGGAATACGATAAGCTCCTGGGCTTCAATCTGGGCGTGGACGATTATATCGTGAAGCCCTTTAGCCCCAAGGAGCTGATGGCGCGCGTGGGCGCGGTGCTCAAGCGCGCCGGGCGCAAGGCGGGCGACGTGCTGGAATTTGGCGCGCTTGCCATTTCGCCGGGCGCAAGAACCGTGAGTATCGAGGGGAAGCCGCTTTCCATACCGCCCAAGGAGTTTGAGCTTCTTTTAAAGCTTGCGCAAAATGAACGGATCGCGTTGAGCCGCGACCGCCTTTTGGAATCGGTGTGGGGCTACGAATATTTGGGGGATACGCGGACGGTGGATACGCACATCAAGTCTCTGCGGGAGCATTTAGGGGCATACAGAAAATGCATTTTGACCGTATGGGGAGTGGGGTACAGATTTGAATACAACGAAGAATGATAAGCGGGTCGCCCCGGCGCGCAAGCTCGTTTTCCAGCTTTGGGCGCTGATGATGGCGCTTGTGCTGCTGGCCGTCGCCTTTATGTGGGTGGCGCAGGTGTTTTTGTTCGATCAAAGCTATATTCGCGCCGCCGCGCAGGACGTCAAGGGAAAGATCGACGCGATCAGGCCGGAGCTTGCCTGGGCGGACTTGGCAGAGTCGCCGGAGCTGCTTCGGTTTTTGAGCATATCCGTCAACAGCAAGACCCTTTTGATCGATCAGGACGGGGATTTGATCGGCGCGTACAGCTTTGGCCATCCTTTGGATCTGGGTCTGGATCACTCCATCGATATCTATTGGTGCTCCGTGCAGGACAGCGACCTGTACGATCACGTTTTGGCGCATGAGGATTTCTTTTACGCGCCAAGCTCCGGCACATCGAGCAGCACCGTCATGATTGGCATCCCCGTGCGGTATGCGGGGCAGGACGCCTATGTGGTGTTGAATCACTCCCTGTCCGACGTATATTCCATGCTGGACGTCAACCGCAGGCAGCTCACCACGCTCACGCTGCTGCTGAGTGCCGCCGCCTCCATCCTTGCAACGCTGCTCGCCAAACGCTTTACAAGGCCCATCTTCACCATCAAGGGCGCCGTGGATGAAATGGCAAAGGGCAACCTTGCGGCCAAGCCCGGCCTTTCCCGCAAGGATGAGCTGGGGCAGCTGTCCGATTCCGTGGAGGCGCTGGGGCGTGAGCTGCAGCGGGTGGATGTGCTTCGCAAGGAGGTCATCGCAAACGTGTCCCACGAGCTGCGCTCCCCCTTGGCGCTCATCGGCGGCTACGCCGAGATGGTGCGGGACATCACATGGAACAAGGAGCAAAAGCGCAACGAGGATTTGAACCTCATCATTTCGGAATCCAAACGGATGACGGAAATGGTGAACGACATCATGGACTATTCGCAGCTGCAGGCGGGATACCTGTCGCTGAAAAAGGACGTATACAACCTCTATGAGATCGTGGAATCCGAGGTGGCGGGCTGTGAGAATGCCGCCAAAGAAAACGGTATCCGGCTGCGGCTTACAAGCAGCAGCACGGATATACCCGTTTCGCTGGACGCATTGAAGATCAGTCAGGTCATCCGCAATTTGCTCTATAACGCCATCAATCACACGCGGGACGGGGAAACCGTCACCGTGGAGGTGCGTGACGCTGCCGACGACGTTCGCGTTTGCGTGATCAATCCCGGCGAGGAGATACCGCCGGAGGAGCGCGAGCGTATTTGGGAGCGCTACCAGCGCTCGCAGCATCAGGGCGGACGCAAGCAGGGAACCGGCATCGGCCTTTCCATCGTCGCAACGATCCTCAAAGCGCACGGCATGCCCTACGGCGTGGATTGCCACGACGGGCTTACGGTGTTCTGGTTTGCGTGCGCGCGGTCGCGGTAGCGGAAATAGCCGCCGCCCAAGACCGGCGGCAAACGCCTTAAGGGTCAGACGACCTTCGTCGATACGCCGCGCCGCGTTTATTTCTTTGCGTACTTTTGCAGGGTCTCAAACAACACATTGATGTCGATGGGCTTGGGGATCAGGCCGTTCATGCCTACCGCATGCGCCTCCGCGATATTTTCGGTAAAGGCGTCGGCCGTCATGGCGATGATGGGTATGGTTTGCGCCTCGGGGTGCGCGGAGGCGCGGATGGCGCGGGTCGCGTCATGCCCGTTCATTTCCGGCATATGCACATCCATCAGGATCGTTGTGTACGTCCCCGGCGCGGAGGCTTCAAACAATTCCACCGCCTCCTTGCCGTTCCATGCGCACTCCACGACCAGCCCGACGGATTCCATAATCCGTTTTGCGATCTCCATATTCATGATGTTGTCCTCCGCAAGAAGCACCTTCGCCCCCGCGAAATCCAAGTCGCGGCGTTTATCCGCAGGCTTTATCTCCTGCGCGCCATGGATGCTTGCCAGAAGATCAAAGAGGGAGGATTGGAAAAGCGGCTTGGAGATAAACCTGTTCACGCCGACCTCGCCGGCTTTATCGGCAAGCTCTGTATAGTCGTACGCCGACAGGACGATGATGGGGAGGCTGTCCCCCGCAACGTCGCGTATGCGCCGTATGGTTTCGATACCGTCCATGTCCGGCATCTTCCAATCCACCAGACACAAGGAATAGCGCTCGCCCTTCTCCTTGGCCACCGTGACCGCCTTTACGGCGTCTGCGCCGGAGGTGACGGCGGCGCATTTTGCCCCGCAGCGGTTGAACAGCATCCGGATGTACTCGCAGGTATTGATATCGTCGTCAACCACAAGCGCGTTGACCACGTCGAAATTGTACATGTCGCTGTGCTGCGGCTGTTCGGTGCTCTCGAACGTCAGATCTACGCCAAAGACCGTTCCCACGCCGGGCGTGCTGTCCACGGTGATGGTTCCGCCCATAAGGTCAACGAGGTTTTTGGTGATCGTAAGTCCCAGCCCCGTGCCGCCAAAGCGTCTGGAGATGGAGGAATCCTCCTGTTCAAAGGGCATCCATATACGGCTCATATACTCCGGCGTCATGCCAATGCCCGTGTCGCTTATTTCAAAGTGCATGTGCGCGGCGTTTATGCCGGCCTCCGGCTGGCGTATCGTCAGCTTTACCGTACCGCCCTTGGGCGTAAACTTGATGGCGTTGGAGAGAAGATTGGTGAGTATCTGATTGGTGCGCATCTGATCGCCGACAAACCATTCCTCGGTCAGCGTATCCAGGATGACCTCAAAGCCTACGCCCTTGGCTTTTGCCTGCGAATAGAAAACGGTGGTCAGCGATGTGATAAGACCCTTGAAATCAAAGCGCTCATGCGCCACCTGCATCTTGCCGCTTTCGATGGCAGACATATCCAGCACGTCATTGATGATCGCCAAGAGATGCTTGGAGGCGATCTCGCTCTTTACAAGGCAGTCCATGACCTTCATTTCAGCCTGCCTGTGCGCCGCGTCGTCCTTCGCGTCGATCATCTCGTTTTTGGCTATCGTGTTATAGCCGATGACCGCGTTGAGCGGCGTCCTGATCTCATGCGACATGCGCGAAAGGAAGGAGCTTTTGGAGTCGTTTGCCACCCTTTCGCGCGCAACGCTCAAGCGCAGCGCCTTGACGATGACGCCAAGCCCCCCGATATTGACGATCAAAAGCACGACAAGGAAGCCGATGATGATCAGAGGGAAGAAGGAAAGCAGCTTGCCGGAAACGAATTCGGACAAGGGCACGGATACGATGACGAGCCAATTGTCCGGATCGCCGCAGACGGCATAGGTGAAAACGCAGTCGCGGCTCTTGAAATCCTTATACTCAAGCACGCCCGCCCTGTCGTCGTCAGATTGCACGGAAGCCCTGACGGCGTTTCGCTCATCCATGGAAAGGCCGTTGTACTGATAGAGATAATCGTAAAAGTTATCCGAGCGAAACGCGCTGTCGCGCGCCAGATACTTGCCGTCCATATAGCAGATGGCCGTCGTGAGATCCTCGTACTGCGAATACACCTGCAGCTGATCGAGCACCCTGCTCTCCTTTTGCGGCTTCACCAGATAGTAGTGCTGGCTCTCGCCGTCCTCGTCCACCGCAATGCTGCAAAAGGCGGCGAAATAGCGAAGCGCGTCGGTTTTGTTGGTAAAGCTCTGGGAGTAGGATATCTCGCCTTCAGCCTGCGCGGCATGCTGATAGATGGAAATGGAAAGATCGGTGTCCTCATAGCGGACGGGCGTATAAGCGCCGCCCGCTTTCATGGTCGAAAACCCGGCATACACATGAAACAGCTCCGTGGATTCCTCCTCCACGCGCTTAAGAAGCTGGTACTCGTTATCCTCGTCCCCGATGAGCGACAGGTAGTCCAGTATTTCGGTCACGGTTTTGCCGTTGCAATACTTGTACGCGCTTTTTACCTCGTGGCTCGTATTGTCCAGGGCGGCCAGCATCAGCTCGGATTTTGCCGCAGCGATGCTGGTGATGCTGTCCACGTTTTGGTTATAGGTATCGATATTGTTGCGTGAAGTATAGGCCAGAAGGCATACCACTAACGCCACGATCAAAATGACGTCGCATAGGACAGTGATCAACGTCGAACGCTGCATTTTATTCTCGATCGGCGTTTCTTTTTTCCCTTCCGGCTTTTTCATATCTCTCCTATGTATCTTTTTTGCTTATCTTGCCTGCTTGATGAGCTGAAATTCAGCCTCCAGCCTTGCCAGATAATCGTCCACCGTATACATCAGGCTATAGGTGCCGTCGCCATTGTCCTTCATATACTTTTCCGCGTTCATTTTGGATATGCCGATCATATCCTCATAGCCGCCAAGCATAAGCGTCGTCACGGTTCTATAGAACCCATAGCTAAACGTCATCTGTCCAACGTCGCAGATGCGTTCGTTCGGGATATCGTATTCAAACAGCGCGTCGGCGGTGTTGGGGATCTTGCCCGTTTCCTTGGCAAAGACCTTGTGGATCTCGGGCGTAAAGAAGAAATTCAGGAATTCCAGCGCCCAGTCGGTATGATCGGACTGGTTGTTGACCGCCAGACCGTCCGACGGCGAAAGATACGCGCAGCCGCCGTCCTCACCCACGGGGCTTGTGATAAACACATATTCGATCCCGCTGTGATAGTCGGATTTCGCCTTGGCCAAGTTCAATCCGAAGGCCTGTGTATCCACCAAAAAGGCGATCTTGCCTATATCGTCCTGCTTCTCATATACGTCGTCGGACACCTTGATGATGTTGAGAAAATCCTTCGCCTTTCCGTCGCTTCCGTCAAAGGCGTAGCCAAGCTCCTCCTCGACGCGTTTATAGTCAAAGTAGCCCTTTTCCACGATTTCGTACAGGAACGTGTAGGCGTCGCGGAAATATTCGCTTATGCCGGGTTCGATGTTCTCGATGGCCGCATGCATTTCCTCATAATTGCCGCCGTTGACAACGCTGTTGCAGATATACGGATACAAAAGCTGCTGCGCGAAGGTGCCGTTGGAGCTTTGGAAGGGAATGTAGCCCTCGGCATACAAAACCTCGCAGCAATGCAGCAGCTCCGCGCGGTTGGTAGGCACTTCAAGGCCGTATTGGCCAAGCAGCGTGGTGTTGACATACATGCCGCGCATTTCGCCGCCATACGGCACGGCGTATTGCGTGTTTTCAGCGCCGGTATATCGGAAGTTGGCGACAAGCCCCGGATTCGCCTTGGACAGATCAAGGTATTTCTTCGCCTCGTCGGAGATCAGGTTGAGCGCGTTGTCCTTATACTCTACGTCCTCCTGTATGTTGACGGTTCTGAATACATCGATCTTTTCCTCGGTCTGCTTCAATCGCACGGCTATATTATTGGTATACTCCTCGATATATTCGCAAACGACGGTGCAATTGGGGTATACCTCCTCGAATTTGGTGATCACGTTGTCCATCTCGGGCCATGTTTCCTTGCTGCTCGCAATCCGCAATTCCACATCCTTGGATACGTCAAGCGCAGGGTTCTTCTGGTATCCGGCTTCGCTTTCGCTTGTAGCGCAGCCGGACAGGCTCGCAATCGAAATAACGAAACAGAGTACATACGCTATCGCGCGCGACAGTTTTTTCATGGTGATCCTCCTTCATGCTATGCCCTTTTTGCAGTTTGTACCTTATTTATCCTGATGGGGGAACGCCGTTTGGCGCCGCACCCGCTCTATCGCCAATACACAGGCGCGTCACGGCGATGGCGCAAGGTGGAAGAAAAGGCCGCCGAAGCAGGACGGACACGCTCTGTTCGGCAGCGCGGCATGATGTGGGGCTTAGGGCAATATGCGAAAATGGCGAATCGGCACGATCCGTCTGTATACCGGCTTCTGCAAGCGGCACGCATATATGCACCCCATATGACCTGCTCCTTTTTGCATATGTTTGTACATAGTTACTTTAGCATTTTCTTGGATATTTGTCTATTACAAACATGCATACTTGAATAACGTATGGGAAAGCATGCTGTATGATGGAATAGATTGTAAAAGCGTCATGATGAGCGCGCAAGCCTTCACACGGGCGGCTGTATGGTGGCGCTTCCGCTGCCGGGGTCTATGATCACAAGCGTGCGGTTTTTTCCGCGCGCGTATTCCACGGTGTATCGGGCGCCGCCGGGCGCGCCGCTGTATACGGCGATGACGTGGGACGCGCGATCCACCATATGCCGATTTCTCTGCTGCATACAAGCCATATTGTAACGGGCGTTCAGCGTCACCACCTCCGTGGCTTTTGCAAGGATACTGCAATAGCGCGCACGAAAATCATGGCTCCAGCGATCCGCCTGCCCTTCAAAGGGAACAACGGCAATGAGCCGGATATCCCTTTCCGGCATATTCTCCTGAAAGGCCTGCACGATCTGGGCGCACCACATATCCGTACCCAGCGCCATGCCGGAATAGAAGGTCGTGATCCCCTGATCGATCATGGCTTTGATCTGCGCCTCCAAGACCCGCTTGAGCCGGACGCAATCCCGATGTTGCTCGTCAACCCCAAAGTGAAATTTCTGCGGCCTGTGGCCGGTAAAGCAGCAAGTAAGCGTTTTCACAAACCATCCTCCAAAATAGATATTGTACCTCTGTGATTATATGCTATGCATCTGATTAAAACAAGTATAACGCATAGAATAATAGGAACAGCATCTATTAAAGAGGTTATGCATGGAGAATTTGCGTACTTTACGGGAGCAAAAGGGGATCACGCAGCTTCGGCTAAGCGTAGAAATCGGCGTTGCGCAAGAAACGGTCAGCGGTTACGAGCTTGGAAAAACCATGCCCAGCGCAGAAACGCTTTGCAAAATAGCCGATTTTCTTGATACATCCACCGATTATCTGTTAGACAGAACCCATGTGAAAGCGCCTGTCACGCAATTGACCATCGACGGTCTTTCCGCCGATGAGTTGGAGGTTGTATCCCTGTTCAAAAAGATGAGCAAGGAGCAACGGGATAAAGCAGTAGGCTTTATGATGGGTATTTTGGAGTGAACGCAGCTTAAAACGGGGTGATGCTATAACCTCCGCCGAAGCGATTGCTAAGAGACTTTTCGCCATCTGCACCGAGCAGAACATCACCTTGAATAAGTTGGCCGCTTTGTCCGCCCTGCGCCAATCCACCCTGGAAAACCTTGCAAAAGGACATGCGAAAAATCCAACGCTGCGAACACTGCACTGCATCGCCGTTGGACTGGGTATCACGGTATCCGATCTATTGGATTTCCCCGATATGAATGATGCAAATTTTGATGATGCATAAACCATTCCGCCAAAGCACAAACACAATCAATGCAATACCAAACAAAAACAGGCTTTACATAGCGCCTGTTTTTGTTTACATGCCCCTTGCCGATCTGTTTTTATTGCACGAACAGCCCGCGCGCCTGCCGGTATTGCGTGATGCTTTCATCTAAAATGTGCCCGTTTTCGATCACGACGGCCTTTTTCATGCGGGCAAGCGGCTTGCCCTCCAGCAGCGGATCGATCATGGCGCAGAGCTTTTGGCTAAGCTCCCGCGTCGCGGTGTAGGGGAACAGTGCCGGCGTATTGTCCACGGCGTAGTGCACGACGCCGTCCACCGTGTATACGGGGTCGTCGATGGTGGTGGGATGCGCGGTCTCGATCTCCAGATCCTGATCGCAACTTACGTCGATGATGAGCGCGCCCTTTTTCATGCGCTGCAAATCCGCGCGGTAAATCACGCGATCCGTGCGGGTAACGTCCCAGAGCACGCAGTTGATGATGACGTCGTATTCGGGCAGGTTCTTTTTAAAAAGCTCCTCCTGCCGGAAGGTGTACACGTCCACCTGCGCCCCCAGCCCGTGCAGGATGCGCAGCGCCCCCTTGGAGGTCTGCCCGCGCCCGAATATGGCGACGCGCGTATCGTAGGGCATTTTGCCGCAATAGCGGAACGCGTGCAGCACCGCCGCCTCCCCCGCCACCTCCCGGTTGCGATAGAACACATAGCGGTTGCTTTCATAGATGTTTTCCCACGCCAGCACCGTATGTCCCCCGCGCAGCACGGCGGAGGTAAAGTCCGCCATCTGTACCGCGTGCGCCCAGCCAAAGAGCAGCTTGGGTGCGGTCAGGCTTTCGATATAATCCGCGTTGCCCAGCTTGACGTCGCAGATCACATCGCAGGCAAGCGCCTCCTCCCGCGATACGATATGCGCGCCCGTTGCGGCATAGGCGGCGTCGTCGATGAAAAGGGATTCTCCGTAGCCCGTCTCAAAAAACAGCTGCGCCTTATTGCGGACGCCGCTTACATCCTCCGGCAGCAGCGCGCGCCGTCCTTCCTTGTTCTTGTGGCTGATCAGCAAGCCCATCGTTTTCATGCTTCTCTCCTTTCCTGTGTCCCCTCCTGTTTACTGTATATATAATTAAGTACATTTAGTATTATGCGCCCTTTGCCCGTGTTTGTCCAATTTTCCTATGTTTTTGGCTCGTAGCACAAAAAATGCGCCCGCACTTGAGAAGCGCGCGCGCAGCCGCTATACTGTATGCATAGTTTATCATCAAGGGGGAAACGCGCATGAACCATTATCCATGGCTGGACGAATATCTTAAGTCCAAACCCGGCACGGTAAAGGATTTTAAGCCGGAGTGGGGCTGGTTTCGCTATATGCTCTGCGGCAAGCAGTTCGCGGCCGTCTGCACGCCTGATCCCGAGCACGCGCTGCACAAGGGGCGCACCATGGTGATACTCAAGTGCGACCCGCAGCTTGCGGAACTGTACCGCGCGCAGTTTGCAGACGTTGTGCCCGGCTTTTACTGCAACAAGCAGCATTGGAACTCCGTGTATCTGGACGGCGCGGTGCCGGAGGACACGCTAAGGAGCATGTGCGACATGGCGTATGACCTGATCCTGCACAAGCTGCCTAAAAAGGTACAGCAGCAGATCGCGGACGGCGCGCCCGCGGGGGAGGACGCATGAGCCAATCGACAAGCGCCCCCGCGCCCTTTGACCTGCCCGCGCTGCTCGCCGCCAATGCCTATCCGGGGCGGGGGCTGATGCTCGGCCGCACGGCGGACGGGCGGCAGGCGGTCGTGTACTTCATCATGGGGCGCAGCGAAAACAGCCGCAACCGCGTGTTCCGCCGCGACGGCGACGCGCTCACCATCACGCGCTTTACCGCCGACGCGCAGGGCGACCCGTCGCTGATCCTCTATAACCCCGTACGGGTGCTGGGGGATACGACCATCGCCGCCAACGGCGACCAGACGGACACCATCCATGCAGCGCTTGCGCGCGGCGGCTCCTTTGAAGCTGCGCTCTTTACCCGCACCTTTGAGCCGGACAGCCCGCACTTCACCCCCCGCATCAGCGGGTTCACAAACGCGCGCGGCTACGCGCTGTCCATACTCAAGGCGGGGAACGCGGCTATCGGCGCGTGCCAGCGCCAGTTCTTCCATTACGAGCCGCAAAACGGCGTGGGGCATTTCATCCACACCTACGCGCAGGACGGCGCGCCGCTCCCCTCCTTTGCGGGCGAGCCCGCGGCGGTGCGGGTGCCGGACGATATCGATGATTTTACGCGCGCACTTTGGGAATCGCTCAACAAGGACAACCGTATCGCGCTCTACGTCCGCTTCATCGAGGCGGACGGGCGTTTCACGGATCACATTATCAACCGGCATGAGGAAGGAAGGCTGCAATGAAAGAGATCAAGCTCAAATACGGCTGCAACCCCCAGCAGGGCGACGCGCGGCTGATGATGGAAAACGGCGGGACGCTGCCCGTAACGGTATTGAACGGCGCGCCGGGCTATATCAACTTCCTTGACGCGTTGAACGCATGGCAGCTCGTGCGCGAGCTGAAGCTTGCGTGCGGCCTGCCCGCCGCCGCGTCCTTTAAGCATGTAAGTCCGGCGGGGGCGGCGCTGGGGCTGCCGCTTGACGGTATAGACCGCCGCGCCTGCCGCGTGGAGGACATAGAGGGACTTTCGGATTCCCCCGTCGCCTGCGCCTATGCCCGCGCGCGGGGCACCGACCGGCTTTCCTCCTTCGGGGATTGGATCGCCCTTTCCGATACCTGCGATGAAATTTGCGCCCGCGTGATCCAGCGCGAGGTGTCCGATGGCATCATCGCGCCCGGCTATACCAAGGAGGCGCTGGACATCCTCAAAGCCAAGCGCAAGGGCGGCTATAACATCGTTGCGATCGACCCCGATTACGCGCCTGATGCCATCGAGCGCAAGCAGGTTTTTGGCGTGACCTTCGAGCAGGCGCGAAATACCGCCGTTATCGATCCCTTGCTTTTTGATAACGCCGTGACGGAAAACCGCGATATCCCCCAAAATGCGCGGCGCGATCTGACGCTGGCGCTGCTCACGCTCAAATATACGCAATCCAATTCCGTCTGCTACGCCCTGCATGGCCAGACCACGGGCGTGGGCGCGGGGCAGCAAAGCCGCGTGCACTGCACACGCCTTGCGGGCAACAAATCCGACATATGGCAGCTGCGCCGTCACGAAAAGACGCTCTCCCTCCCCTTCCTGCCCGCCTTGGGCCGCGCGGAGCGGGACAACGCCGTGGATATCTATGTTTCAGACGAATATGAGGCCGTGTTGGGCGAAAGCGCGTGGCCGCGCTTCTTCACGCACAGACCCGAACCCTTATCGGGGGAGGAAAAGCGCGCGTATCTATCCGCCCTTTCCGGCGTTTCTCTTGCAAGCGACGCGTTCTTTCCCTTTGCGGACAACATCGAGAGAGCCTGCCGCAGCGGCGTAAGCTACATCGCGCAGCCCGGCGGCTCCATACGCGACGCCGAGGTGATCGCCGCGTGCAACGCGCACGGCGTCGCCATGGCCATGGGCTTCCCCCGCCTGTTCCATCACTGAGGCGCTGAAAAAGCGCGGGGATTATGTATTCTTCATAATGAGCGTCTCCACCACATCCGCGGCGTGCTCGCAGGCGTCGAGGCAGTTCTCAAAGCACTCGAACATATTGCTCCATATCAACAGCTCGCGCGCATCCGTCTCCTCCGTAAAGAGGCGGCGGATGTTTTCGTTGTGCATGGTATCGCCCACGCTCTCCAGCGCATTGACCTCCACAACATGCTTATTGATATCGCTGCTTACCTTTTTGAAGTTGCCAAGCTCGTCCAGGGTGGCGGCAAGCGCCGCGCTGCATTTGACGAAAAGCTCCGCAAAGGCTATGGTTTCCGGCCGTATCTTGGTGATGTTAAACATATAGGCGCGCTGCAGCACATCCTCCGCCGCGTCCACGACGTTATCCATCTCCTGCGACAGGGCGATGATGTCCTCCCGCTCCAAGGGTGTGATAAACTCGTGGGTCAAGCGGCGCGTCATCTCATGCTTGGCCATGTCCGCTTCGTTTTCTATGCGGTGCATGGCGTCCACGCGGTCTTTGAGCGTCGCGGGGTCGTAGGCGGAGAGCGTTTCAAAGAGAAACTCCGCCGATTTGCGGGC
>JAUNJX010000037.1 GCA_030533005.1 Clostridia bacterium
ACCGTCAATGCCGAGTATCAGCAGAAGCTGGACGAGCTGACCGACATGGCCAACGACCTTTCCAACTTCCTCTCCTCCACCATGATCGGCATACTGTTCCTGGACGCCAAGCTCAACATCCGCAAGTTCACCGAATATGTGGGTCGTGAGTTTGACATCATGGAGCATGACGTGGGACGCTCCGCGCAGATCATGGATCACTGCTTCCCGCATTACGACCTGCTCTCCGACGCGCGCGAGGTGCTCAAAAACCTCACGCCCATCGATAAGGAGGTCACCGCCGCCAACGGCAAGCACTACAACGTCCGCGTGGCGCCCTATCGGACGACGGAAAACAGCATCAAGGGCGCGGTTGTGACCATCATCGACGATCTGCACGCGTAGACGCTGCGCGTATCGCCCCGGGGTCATGCGACCTTTGCCGATTTTTAAGAGAGCCCCCGCCGATGTTACGGCGAGGGCTCTTTGCGTGTCGCTTATTTCCCTTTTAGCAGCGTGCTCATGGCGCTCAAGAGATCGTCGCGGTCGATGGGCTTGGGCACATAGCTGTTAATGCCCGCCAGATACGCCTGCTTGATATCGTCTGCAAAGCCGTTGGCGGAAACGCCGATGATGGGGATGGTCGAGGCGTCCGGCTTATCGGCGGCGCGGATCAAAAGCGTTGCGCGGATACCGTCCAGCTTGGGCATGCGCATATCCATGAGGATGCAGTCGTAGGTGTTCGCCGGGGCGTTCTGGAAGGCGTTTACCGCTTCCTCCCCGTTGATGGCCTCGTCGTAGGTGATGCCTTCGTTGGCAAGCATGGCGCCAAGGATGGTGCGGTTGAGCGCGTTGTCCTCCGCCACAAGCGCGTGGCAGCCCTTGAGGCTGTAAGCCTGCGGGGCGCCGGTATGGACGGGGGGGCTGACGTGCACGGCTGCGTCGTAGCGCTCCATAGGCAGGCGCACGGTAAAGACGCTTCCCTTGCCCGGCTCGCTTTCCACGAAAACGTCGCCATCCATGGACTGCACCAGATTGTAGGCGATGGAAAGACCCAGCCCCATGCTGGTGGCCTCCTCCTTGTCCCCCTTGGATTCGCGCGTGAAGGGCTTAAAGAGGTTGGGGAGGAAATCCTTGTCTATGCCCATGCCGGTATCTGCGATCACAAGGCACAGGGAGGCTTTTTTCTTGTTCGATCCCGCCTCCTCATAGGCTTTGAGGGAAACGACGCCGCCCTTGGGCGTGTATTTGATGGAATTGTTCAGCAGATTGATGAGGATCTGCTGTATGGCGGTCTTGTTGCCCATGTAGATGGGCGCGAAGTTGTCCGCGAGCGACGTCTCGAACACAAGCCCGGCTTCCTCGGCGCGATACTTGATGATGGAGGAGACGGTATCCACCAGCGCCCGCAGCGGGAAGGGCTCTTGAACGGAATCGCTTGCCACGCGCTCGCTCTGCGCGGCTTCGGAAATATCCGTGACGATGGAGGCCATGTAATCGACGGTCTCGGATATCTTATCAAGGTCGGAGGAAAGCCCCTCCGTATTGTCAAGCTCAGATCTGGCCTGCTTGGAGAGCGCGGAGAGCGCGCCCATGGGGGTGCGGATCTCGTGCGCGATACGCGAAAGGTAGTCGCTCTTGGCGGCGCTGATCTGCTGGGAGATGGAGAGCTTTTCCTCCGTGGATTGCAGCTGCACAAGCCCCTGCTTCTGCGTGGTGATGTCCACCAGCGTGATCACGCAGCCGAGTATCTTGTTTTCCGTCGTGCGGTAGGGCGCCACGCGCATGAAGAACACCTTGCCCTTGCCGGTAGAGACCTCACGCTCGTCCGGCACGAGGGTCTTGAGGACGTTGTCGCAGATCTCCGAAATATCCACGGTGGGGAAGTGATAGGAGATGAATTTCAGCGACCGCCCGATGTCGTGATCCATGACGCTGAATTCCTTGGTCACATAATCCGTGTAGCGGCGGATGTTGAGCTTGTTGTCCACGAAGATGATGCCGATGAGGGTGGAGGAGAGGAAGTTGGCGATATCGTCGTTGAGATCGGCAAGCTCCGTCAGCTTCATCTGGTATTCGGAGTTGACGGTAGAGCTCCTCGTTGACGGACTGCAATTCCTCGTTGGAGCTTTGCAGCTCCTCGTTGGCGGTCAAAAGCTCCTCGTTGGCGGCCTGTAATTCTTCGTTTACGCATTCCTGCTCGGCGATGCTGCGATCCAGCCTCCCCTGCACGTCGCCTAGATTCTGCTCAAGATCCGTGATGCGCTGCGAAGCGACGCGGTCGATATCGTAGGCGACGGCGTCCGTTGTCTCGCCCCGCTGGGATTGTTCGGAAAAGACCAGTGCGTAAAAGCCCTCGCCCTCGGCGGCCTTGTTGCTTACGGGCATAGCGGTCAAGCTGATGGTGGCCTGCCCCCGCTCGCCGGCAAAGCAGATATCCTTATATTGCACCTTGGTCTTCTTTTCCCGCGCCTCTTTAAGAAGGGTGGAGACGGGAATTTTGAGCGCCTCGGTGAGTATGTCGTAAAGGCCGTTGCTGAAACGCCCCAGCGACAGGTGCACATAGTTGCTGTTTTCGCCGTAGCTGTGCACAAGCTCGTTCTTTTCGTTGACCACGAGGCACGCGGGCATGAATTGCTCCAACAGCTCCGTGTCGATGGACGTCTGCTCCGCAGACCCGATCTCGCCCGGCGCCGTGCGGCGTATGTAGGGCGTATCCGCGTCGCCGGGGAATTCGTCGTCCAGATACATGGTCTGCAAATACGGGATCGCCTTTGCGCCCGGTATCTTGACCTTGCTGCGGTGCGTGTAGAGCTTGGCTGCCGCGTCCACCACGGGGAACGCCTCCGTATAGATGCCGATCGCTTCGGATTTGCCAAGGAACAGGTAGCCGCCGTCCTTGAGCGCGGCGTGGAAGATGGCGAACGCGTCGTTTTGGAGCACCGGCTGGAAATAGATGAGCATGTTGCGGCACGAGATCAGATCGAGCCGCCCGAACGGCGGATCCTGAAATACGTTGTGCGGCGAGAACACGATCATCTTGCGGATGTCCCGGCTTACGACATAGGTGTTGTTGCGGCGGGTAAAATAGCGGCTCAGGCGCGCGGGGGACACGGAATCGATGATGTTGTCGCTGTATACGCCCTTGCCCGCCGTAGAAATGGCCTCCGTATCGAGGTCGGTTGCGAATATCTTGACGGTGCGCTTGAGCTTGAGCGTTTCCATCTCCTCGCAAAAGAGGATGGCGATGGAATACGCCTCCTCGCCCGTGGAGCAGCCCGCCACCCACACGCGGATGGGCTCCTCGGGGACGCTGTGGATGAGTATGTTTTGAATGGCCTTGTCCTTGAGGCACTGGAAGTAATCCGGGTCGCGGAAAAAGTTCGTGACGCCGATCAACACCTCTTTGGAAAGCGTCCTGACCTCCTCGGGCGATTCGTAAAGATAATCCACATATTCCTGCAGCGTTTCCTTGTGGGTGAGCATCATGCGCCGTTCGATGCGGCGGAGTATGGTGGTCTGCTTATAGTGGGTGAAGTTGATGTTGCTGATCTTTTTGAGGATGACGTAGATCTTTTTCATCAGATCCTCGTCGATCTCCTTTTCGGTTTTCAGGGGTGCGTCCTGCCTGTTGGCCGCCGCGGCGATATGCTGTAGCTCCAGCGCGATCTCCTCGGGCGAAAGCTGCGCGTCTACAAGGCCGGTGCGCAAGGCGCTTCTGGGCATGCCGTCGAATTTGGAGGACTCGATATCCTGCACGATGATCATGCCGTCGTTTTCCTTGACGTCCTTGATGCCGTTGGTGCCGTCCGAGCCGGTGCCCGAAAGCACGATGGCGATCGCGCGAGGACCCGCCTCCTCCGCAAGCGACCGGAAGAACATGTCGATAGGCAGGTTCAATTCCTTTTCCCGCTGGGCGATCAGATGCAGCTTGCCGTTGGCGATGCGCATGTTTTTGCCGGGCTGGATGACATACACGCAGTCCGGCTTGACCTCCATCCCGTCCTCCACCTGAATGACGGGCATGGGGGTGTACTTGGAGAGTATCTCGCCCAGCAGGCTTTTATAATCAGGGGATAAATGCTGTACGATGATATAGGGAAAGCCCGTATTGTCAGGCAGCGCCGTTAAAAACTTCTGCAGCGCCTCCAGGCCGCCGGCGGACGCGCCGATGCCGACGATATAATTGCTTTGCGCCTGTCCCTGCGAACCCGGCTCGTTTGCTTGCTTTGTAGCCATTTTGCTTATTCTCCCCTGCTGTCAGTTCTCTTGGCTGCCTAGACGTATGGCTGTGACCAGCTCGTTATAGACGTTTCGCAGCTGTTCGTTGGATTCGTTGATCTCCATGAGCCTGCCGCTTCTGATGAGCACGACCAGCTCGCCCGTAGCATGAAAAAGAGGGATGAAGCCCATATTGCCGGCTAGCCCCTTGAGGGCATGCGCGGCGGTAAAGGCGCCGTCCCAATCCTGCGCGAGAATGGCTTCGTTGAGTTCCTGCACGGTCGGATCCAGCAAGAAGGCGTTCAGGCAGGAAATGTAGAGCGCTTCGTTGCCGGAAAAACGCCGGATCGCGCCATCGATATCCGTTTCACACAAGGATAGACGGCGGAGCAGTTCGCTGTTCATAGGCGGTGGTTCTCCTTAGTTCATCTGCATCAAGATTCGTTTTTTTAACTTGGATGGTCGACAAAAAACACGGCTATGCCCATACGGCGGTCAAGGCATCTGAAAAACCCATGTTATATTGTCATAAAGTATATCATTCTTCCGCGCGGCGGTCAATATTCGATGCGTCGCTTTGGCGCGGATTGCGGCAAAACAGCGCGGATCCCGCATGCCGCGGCGCGATGCGCCCGCAGCGCTGCGTATATTTATAATATCGGCAAATGCGGCGTAAAAATCAAGTGGCACAGCCGACAAGATGCCGCAAAAATCAGCATTTTTCCAGCTTGGCGCGGAACGAGATCGCGCGCGGCGTGGGCATGCTGTCAAATTGTACGATGTGAGCGGATTTGAGCATGTCCGCCTCCAGCACGGTGCCGGCGCCGAAAACGCTGTGCTTCACACGCGTGCCCGCGGGGAGGGTCTCCTTTTCCTCCGCCGAAAGAAAGCGCGCGCTGCTCTCTATATACGTCCGCGCATCCTCGATCAGCCGCGCCTTGGGCGGCTGGGTAAAGGACAAGAGCGAGGGCTCGATATCCAGCAGGAAACGGGAGGGGTAGCGCGGCGAGCCGTCGAAATTGCGCCCCTCGCCTTCGGAAAGATACAGCCCGTCCCGCGCGCGTGTGAGCGCGACAAACGCAAGCCTGCGTTCCTCCTCCATGCCCTGCAGGGTGCTTGTCTTGCGGGAGGGGAACACGCCCTCGTTCATGCCGCATAAAAATACATGCGGGAATTCAAGCCCCTTTGCCGTGTGGACGGTCATCAGCTTCACCTTATCGTGCGCTTCCGCCGTGTCGGCGTTGGTGAACAGCGCCACATGCGCAAGATAATCCTCCAGCGTGCTCTCCTCGCCGCAGGAGGTTTCGTATTCGTATATGGACTGCTTGAGCTCGGCAAGGTTGTCAAGGCGTTCCTGGCTGCCCTCCGTGCGCAGCATCCTCTCATAGCCGCTGTCATTGAGGAGAGCGGAGAGCACCTCCGAAACGGGGCGGCCGGCATAGCCTGTGGAGAAGGTCTCCACGAGGGAGATGAGCTGCGCTGCCTTGGTGCCCTTGAAGATTGCGTCCTCCACGGTTTGGACGAGTGCAGCGTAGAGCGTGCAGCCGTTTTCCGCAGCGTAGGATTGCAGGAATTTCATGCGCCGCTCCCCGAGGTTTCGCTTGGGCACGTTGGCCACGCGCAAAAAGGAAAGGTCGTCCTTGTAGGCGACGAGGCGAAGATAGCACAGCGCGTCCTTGATCTCCATCCGGTCAAAGAACTGTACGCCGCTGTAGATCACATAGGGAAGCTTTTCCCGCAAAAACACCTCCTCGATGGCGCGCGTAACGTAGTGCGCACGGTACAGCACCGTCATGTCCCGGTACGCGACGCCCGCGTCATGCAGCAAAGCGATGCGTTCTGCGATCCACACGGCTTCCGCCTCGGCGGTTTCCGCGTGGTGGCATACCACCTCCGCGCCGTCGGGCAGGGTGGGCAGCAGCGTCTTTTTGATGCGGTGCACGTTCTTGTCGATCAGCGAATTGGCGGCGGCGAGTATCTGGGGGGTGGAGCGGTAATTCTGCATCATCATGATGGTTTTGACGTTGGCGTACGCCTTGTCAAAATCCATCAGGTATTTGACGTTCGCGCCGCGCCATGTGTAGATGGTCTGATCCGGGTCGCCCACGATAAAAAGGTTCTTGTGATAATCGCACAGCACGCCCATCAGCTCGTATTGCAGCGCGTCGATATCCTGAAATTCATCGATCATGATGTACTCGAGCCGCGTCTGCCATTTGAGGCGGATGTCCTCGTGCTGCGCGAAGATGTAGAGGGAGAATTTGATGAGGTCGTTGTAGTCCAGGCCGAAGCATTTTTTCTGCTGGTAGAGATAGCCGTAAAAGATGACGTCCCTTACGCCCGTCGCGTCCAGATATTTTTGGCGCAGCGCGTCCAGCGACATGCCGATCAGGTCAAGGTAATAGTCAGGATGCTTGAACAGCTTTTGTATTTCGATCATGTCGCGGGCGTTTGCGTAGGTCATGTCCCGCAGCGTCAGCCCCCGCTCCTCATAGATGATCTTGAGCATGGAATCGATATCCGCGTTGTCCAGCACCAAAAAGCTTTTGGGGTACTGCACGGCGTAGCTGTCCTCCTGCAAAACGGACACGCAAAAGCCGTGAAAGGTGTTGATATAGCCCGTGTCGTTGTCGCCCGTGAGGTTGTGGATGCGCTGGCGCATCTCGCTTGCGGATTTGTTGGTGAAGGTGACGCAGAGTATGTTGCCGGGCACTATTCCTATCTCGTTTACTAGATACGCAAATCTGCGCGAAAGCGCCCGCGTTTTGCCCGAGCCCGCGCCCGCGATCACGCGGATAAAGCCCTCCGTGGCGGTCACGGCCTCTCGCTGCGCGTCGTTGAGCCCGTGAAGCAGGTCGTCCATCCGCGTTCCTCCTTTGCTGTTTGCATTTACGGCAAAATTATACCACAAACGCGCGGCGTATAGCAAAAGAGCGTCGGCGGCGCCGACGTCCTTTGCTGCGCGTATCCGCCGTTATGCGAACAGCCTTGTGATACCCGCCACGCCCATGCAGATGAGCATGCCGGCAGCCGTTGGCAAAAGTGCCGCAAGCAGCGTCCATTTCATGCTGCCCGTTTCCTTTTTGATGGTGAGAAGCGTGGTGGAGCAGGGCCAGTGCATCAGCGAGAACAGCATGGTGCAAAGCGCCGTTACCCACGTCCAGCCGTTGTTTATGAGCAGCTCCCGCAGCAGCGGCAGGCTCTCAAGCTCCGTGATGCTGCCCGTCGCCATATACGCCATGATGATGATGGGTATGACGATCTCGTTGGCGGGGAAGCCCAGTATGAACGCGATGAGGATCACGCCGTCCAGCCCCATCAGCCGACCCAGCGGGTCAAGGAAGCCCGCGCAATGCTGCAGCAGGCTCGCGTCCGCCACAGTGACGTTCGCCATGATCCATAGGATCAACCCCGCAGGGGCGGCGACCGCCGCCGCGCGACCCAGCACGAACAGCGTCCTGTCCAGCATGGAACGCACGATGACCCGGCCGAACTGCGGCTTGCGATAAGGCGGCAGCTCCAGCGTGAAGGAGGAGGGCACGCCCTTTAAAAGCGTGTGTGAAAGCAGCTTGGTCGCGCCGAAGGTGAGCAGCACGCCCAGCAGGATCACGCCCGTGAGCAGTAAGGCGGAAAGCAGCGAAGAAAACGCGCCGCCCGTGCTTCCTATAAAAAACATGCTCAACAGTGCGATAAGGGTGGGGAACGCGCCACCTGCCAAAGGGCAAGCTTGCGCCGGATGTTGCCCGGTTTTGGGCTAACGGCAGGGAGTGTGCCGATAAGCGCCTATCCGCCGTATAGAAAAATGTGCAAGTCCCCTCCGTCCCAAACGATTCTTTGCACCAAGAGCTTGACCAAGGTGCGTTTTTCGTGAATGGATAGCTGCGGAAAGTAGGTTTTGAGGCTGGACAGCGCCCCCGTCAAAAGGTCGATTTCCAACGCCCGGTCCGTCGTGCGGCTATTCTCGTTCTGCAAGCGGGCCTGTTCGTCCCGAAGCGCCGCAAGCTCCCCTTCAAGCGCTGCCGCCCGGGCGTTGATGCGGCTTGCCAACGCGCCGCTTACGTTCTCCTGCGAGAGATGGCGCACAAGATGATCCAATTCGGCGTTGCATTTCGCTATCCTCTCCTGCACCGCGTCCATCGGATTCTTTTGCACCTGCTCCGTCACATCCCTTTTGAGCTTTTCGAGCAGCTTATACACATCGGAACCCACATCCGTATAGCACATCAGGTATTCGCATACCAGATCGTCCGTTTGCCGGCCGTTCAGGTTCTGGCAGCTGCACAGCGCCGTGCCGCCGCGCAGCTTGTTGCTGCAGATGTAGTCATACAGCTCGGTGTTAGCGCCTTTGCCGCTTCTTTGCTTTGCGAACATACGGCTGCCGCACTGCGCGCAGATAATCATGCCGGAAAGCAGGGAATAATCGTTGTGCATTTTAGCGGGCTTCTTCCCATCTGGGATATTGTCCGAAAGGATGCTTTGCACGGCTGCCCATTTTGCGCCGGACACTCTGCCCCTGTGTTTGCCGATGGCGACGATCCATTTCTCCATTGGTTGCCGGGGCGCATGCTTTTTCTTATAGTCCCGCTTGTTGTAGGCCAGCAGCCCCAGCTTATCCGAGCACGTCCCTTCGTCAAAGCATACGTCGGCGTTTTGCGCCCGGAAGTATGCAAGCGCGTCCTGATCGGCGATGCAATACACGGGGTTTTGCAATATCTCCTTGACGCCCAATAACGAGTAGTATTTGCCGGTACGGGAGGTGACGCCCTTCTTGATGAGCAGCTTGCTCACCCCCGCGATGCTGCGCAGCTCCAGATACTTTTCAAACATCATATCCACGGCGCGAAGCTCATCCGGGTTGTCCTTGAGCTTGCAGGCGGTTTTTACCCTGCCGTCCACAATGATCTCCCGCACCTTCTCCGAAGCGTACCCCGTTGGCGTTGTCCCGCCCAGCCATCGACCCGTCCGCGCCAGCATCAGCATATTGTCCCGCACCCGCTCCGCAATGGTTTCCCGCTCAAGCTGCGCAAAGACCGACGCGATGTACATCATGGCCTTGCCCATAGGCTTTGCGGTGTCGAATTCCTCCTTGATACATACAAAGGAAATTTCCCGCTCGTTCAAATCCTCGATGAGCGAGGAAAAATCGCTCACGCTGCGGCTGATGCGGTCAAGCCGGTAGCACACCACATAATCCGGTTTCTGCGTCTTCATGTCCCGAAGCATCTGCTGGAATTGCGGACGCGCGGTATTTTTTGCCGAAAAGCCCTCGTCCTCATAAACCGTAATATCGGCGTTGGTGTGATCCGGAAACTTAGAAAAAATGTACTGCCGGCACATTTCCATTTGGTTTTCGATGCTTTCCCCCTTGCCTGTGTATACGGACTTGCGGCTGTAAATGAAAAACTTCAAATAGCTTTACCGTCCTTTGTTGCCTGCTATTTTGCCTACTATCATGATATTTTGCCGTTTGCATTTTATTAAGGCTAATAGCTTTGCAACCTGTGCGCAAATCAGCGCTGCCGCTAAGAAACCCTATAAATCCCAGAGGGGAATCTCAAAGCGGTAGCGATCCTGCTCCACTGGCGGCGGGGAAAGGGACGGCACCGTAAAGGTATCCGGAGAGGGCAGAGCACCGTCTGAATCCACCACGTCGTTAGGGGATGGCGTGAGAGTCAAAGTGGAAGGAACGACGGGTGGCTGGAGCGCCGCCATCCTTTCACCCCGGAAGAATTGCAGCAGAAAAAAGCTGCCCAGAAGGAAAAAAAGCACGGCGAAAGCTGTCAATATACCCTTGTATCTGCCCCGCGCCGCAGGCTTGCCTTCCGCGGGCTCGCACAGCAGCGCCTGCAGCGCGGCGGCCAGGCGCTCCGTGGAAGGGTAACGGTCGTCGGGCTTGCGTGCTAACGCGCGGCGCAGTATGCTGTCCAATTCATGCGGGGTACTCACACTGGGCGTACGCCAGACCGGTTTGCTTGCCGCTAAGCTTGCGTCGCCGCCCAGCAGCCTGTAGAGCAGAGCGCCGATCGCATACACGTCGGAGGCGGCTCCATAGACCCGGTCTTTACATGGCGTCGGCGTACTTTCTTTAGAGGGATTGGCGGCAAGGCGGCGGCTGCCGGTACGGATTAAATCCGGATACCAAGCTAGCTGCACGCTGCCGTTAGCCGAGATGCAAACCATGTCCGTGCTGAGCGTTTGACAGGCAAGCCCGCGCTGGTGCAAGGCGGAAAGCCCGTTGCACAGCTGCAAGGCAATGGGAAGCGCTTCCGCTGGCATGAGCATGCCGTTGTGCTCGCACAATAAAGCCTCCAGCGTCGCATCTTCACAAAGGAAAGCGGTGGCGTATGCGGTGCCGTTTTCTTCCCAAACCGTATACACGGGCGCAAGGCCGGCATGCCGCCGCATGCCGGCCAAATTGCGCATGTGCTTAAGAAAATCCCGCTTTCCCGCGGAAAAGGCTTTTTGCTTGCCGTCTCCGGCGGGCCATACGCCGTTTTTCCCGCGCATGGCCTGTGCGGGAGGAAAGTATTCGTATACGGCTAAGCGGCGGTTTTCCTGCCGATCCATACCGACATACTGGATCATGCTGCCCGCCCGTCTGGCGGCGCAGCCGATGAGATAGCGATTTGCAAGCAGGGCGCCGGGCTTTAGATCCGTGTCCGGCACCCCGGCGGGATCAAAAATGAACCCGCAGTGCTTGCATACGCGCAGGCCGCCGCTTTCGTGCATGCAGCGCATACATAGCTGTTTGTTATCCATAGATACAACTCCGTTCATCCAGCGCTTATGGCATTAGCCTAACTTGAATGTGTTCTTTCTGCTTCCCAGATAGATGATGGTGCCGGCGCTCAGCGGCATGGGAGACTGCGCCGGTAAGCGAGTGCCATCGCTCATGAAGGTGCCGTTTTTGGAATAATCCGTAACGATATACTGCCCGGTGGAGGCTTGATAGCGGATCGTGCAGTGCCTGCTGCTTACCTCCGGGCTCATCTTATCAAAAATGATCTGACAGTCGCGGTTTTCACGGCCAAGAAGAATCTCCTCCCCGCTGCCAATGGGGAACGTGCCGCCCTTATACATGCCCTCCAGACCTGTGATACGGCCATCGTCGTTTCGGAATGGGGCGGGGGAAGGGGTTGGGGTTGGGGTTGGGGATGAGGTGGGATAGGGTTCAGAGCCGAACTGAATGGCGTCACTGAACGCGATCCATACGTCGGTTACGGTTTGCGCGATCTCGTAGCCCGGTACGAAGGTCATAATGGCCAGACGCGGGTTGAAGCCGAAGGCGGCATAGTATTTGCTGAAAAACTGGTAGTGCACATATATGCGCATGACCAGAAAGCCAACTGCCAGGATCAACAGCACAGTGAGCCCGAACGTGCCGGCGGACAGCAGCATCAGCGAAAAGAGAAATACCACGGCAAGCAGGCAAAGGATGCCTGTGCCGCCGAAGAAACACAGGTACCAAAGCGGCGCGTTCACCATGCGCAGGCAATAGACGTCCATCGCAATGGGGAAATAGGCCATCCAGTCACCTTGCAGACCCGCCTTGCGGCCAATGTGCATGCGCACATAACAGGGAAAGAGGTATACCAGTACAATGGTGACGGCGCTGAGCAGAAACGTGATGGCAGCGGACTGCGTGATGAGGGATAGCAGACCCGAAAGCCAATCCGGGGCCTCCTGAAAAAGAGAGTAAAGGATATCATTTGAAAAATCCGACATGAAACCTGTTGTACAAGCCTAGGCACAGGTTGCACAGGCGCGTACGCTCCTTTCGTTGAGAATTAGGATTCGTTTTACGATACGGGTTTTTATTTTGCGAAGCAGGGCCAGGTGAAGGCGGCGTCGCAGCAGGGGATCAGCATAAGCTCCGCCTCCCCCAGCAGCAGCCTGTCGTTTTTAGCAAGCGGAACAGGCTCCAATGCCAACACGCCGTTTACATAGAGCAGCTGGCGGGAATCTCCGCTCTGGGCGATGAAGATGTTCTGGCGCGGATCGTAGATCACATCGGCCTGTTTGCCGCGGGAAACCGTGTTTTCCCGATTAAGATTTACGCGCAGCTCCGATGAGCCAGAGCCGGAAGCCGATTGACGGCCAACGCTGTTCTTCTCGCGCCGCAGCACAAAGGCTTCCCCCTCGTGCGCGCCCTTTGTGCAGACCAGCCATCCCACAACCGGACCGTCTGCGCCGCCAAAGGATGGGTACACGGCCTCGGTTACACCCTCCTGGGGCATGGTTACCGTGCCGGACATGATGGGGACGGTGGTTGATCCATTGTAGCCCGTGCCCAGAGAAACCGTTTTATCCGGTATCTGCGTGATGTCGCCGCAATGGGGGCATTGGGAGAATTGATCGGCGTCATAGAAATGGTGGTTTGCGCATCTGACTTGATTCATGGCTGATCTCCTTTGTTTTTAATTTGAGGCAAATGGGGTTATTCCATCATGGTGCGAGGGCTGTTGCATACCACGGCGACCGTTATGTTGTCGTGGCAGATCCAGCGTTTGCGAAGGGCTTGCGCGATTAGCGCGTCCGGCAGCAAATAGGGCTTTGCTGACCCTTCGTTGAGGGTGCATAGGATTTCTTCGTCGGTCAGGGCTTTGGTAAGGCCGTCCGAGCAGAGCAGCAGAATATCGCCCGGCATAGCGGGCAGGGATTCCACATCCAGCAGGTCGATGCTGCCCTTGCCTACATAGCTGATCAAAGCCTCGCGCTTGGGGTTGCTCAGCGCCGCGTCCAGGGTCAAAGCGCCGCTGTCCACCTGCTGCATCAGCTGCAAAAGGTAATTGTGATCCCGCGTGAGCTGGCGGAGCTTTTTTTGACGGTATAAGTAGATGCGGCTGTCGCCCGCCGAAGCGTAATATACGGTATTGCCCTGCAGAAGCACGCTCACCATCGTGGTGCCCGTGCGCAAGGGGTGCCCGTCCTTGCTGCGCAGCGCGGCGATCTGCCTGTCTGCCTGGGCGGCCTTGGTGCGGAAAAAGCGATCCGGCGCGACGGCTTCTTCGCTGTAATAGGCGTCCATCAGCACATCGGCGCACATGCGGCTGGCCACCTCGCCGCTGTCCATGCCGCCCATGCCATCGCAGAGCACGCAAAGCAGGCCGCGGCTTGCAAGCAGCTCGGGCTGGACATTCCGGGGTAGGCGCACATAATCCTGCTGGTAATCCCGGGAGCCGATGACGCTTTTGCTGTAGGCGCTTGCCGGGAAGGTGCTGTGGGAGAGCCTTCCCGGCCGTCTTTTGCGTCCAAGGGGAAGAAGCGGGATCGCCGCGCAGATCAGCGCCAGCAGATAGGCTATTATGCTCAGCCAAAGCCATTGGCTGCTGTGAAGGGAAAGGGGGAAACTCACGGGATCACCACCTTGATCTGAAATTGGGTCGAGGCCAGACAGATCGTCTGGGTTGCATGCAGGGGATAGGCCTTGCCATAGGGCAGCCGCGTGCCGTTCATCAGGTAGGTGCCGTTGGTGCTGTTGTCCTGCACGTCTACGCTTTTGCTGTCCGCATGGTACGTCAGAACACAGTGAATACGGCTGATGGAGGGACTTTCCGAAGGTACCAGCTCACAATAGGCGGGCGTCCGGCCGGCGCGCACGGGTGTATCGCAGGGAAGGGAAACGCTTTTGCCCGCATGCGGCCCGGTGAGCATCTCTGCCTTGGCGTGGGCAAGAGCCGGCTGAGGACGCGGCGGGGCGGGAACAGGCCGGGGCTGTGGAGCCGGGCTGGCTTTGGGAACGGGTCGCGGCGTACGGCTCTGCTGGCCGTGCAGGGCGGAAAGAAAAGCGTCCATCGTTTGGAAGCGGCTGGCAATGGGGATGGCCATGGCGGTCTCAAACGCGTTCGACACATGGCGGGGAATATGCGGGTTCACAGCGATCAATGGGGGCAGCATAATGCCGTCGTTGCGCTGGGCGGCCTCCGGGATGCGCGTGCCGGTGATCAGCTTGTAAAAGGTACAGGCCAAGGCGTAAACATCGGTCCATGGGCCTTGCTTGCCATTGGCGGCGTACTGCTCCGGCGGGGCAAACTCCCGCTTGAGGAAAACCACGTTGCTGGTTACATCCTGCCAAACCAGTCTGGCCGCGCCGAAATCTAAAAGCTTGATCCTGTTATCCGGCAGGAGGATGATGTTATCCGGGCTTATGTCCCTGTGCACGATGCCTTTTTTATGGATCTCGCCAAGGGCGCGGGCACATTGGAGCAGGTATTCGTATGCCTGCTCGTAGGGGATGCGGCCGTTCTTTTGCATAACGGTCTTGAGGTCATTCCCCTGTACGAACTCCATGACCATATAGGCGGAATTGCGTTCCTTGAAAAAATCCCAGACGCTGACGATCGCCTCGCAGTCATGGAGTGTGCCCAGCGTCTGCGCCTCCCTGAAAAAGCGCCCCAGCCCGTGCTGGTATTCCGTTTGGCTGCCTCGGCAAGTCACAACGGTCGTGGCTGTGTCCCGTTCGGCCAGGTTCGCCGGAAAATACTCTTTTACAGCGCATTTGACGTTGCGCAGCATGTCGAACGCAACATAGGTAATGCCGAAGCCGCCCGCCCCCAGCGTATGGCCAAGGCGGTAGCGCTGGTGCAGCACCGTAAAGGGAGGAAGCGCCTGCTGCACCGGCTTGGGCGGCAAGGCGTTGTCATACCCGCAATGGGGGCAGAGTGGGCTCTCCTCCAAGGCGCAAAAGCAATCCTGGCAAAGTGCGTCCCTCATGGCCGGTTATGTCATCCGCAGGACAAACTTGGTTTCGCCGGCGGTGATCGTGTCTCCGCTGCTGAGCGGGCGCGGCGATTGAATGGGTATGCCGTTGACGATGGTGGAGCTGCGCGAGCCCAGATCCCTGATGAAAAGGTGTCCATCCTGACAGAACAGCTCAAAGTGCCGGCGGGAAAGATATTTGTCCAGGATGACCAGGTCGCAGGCTTCCTTGCTTCTGCCCACCACATAGGACGCGCCCACGGAAATGCAGAGGTCGCGCGATACGCCGTTGCGATCCATGATGTGCAGGCTTATTCGTATGCAGGAAGTGTCTTCGATGATGATTTTGCCGCCGCTCTCCTTGCCGGCCGGCGTTACGGCGCCTCCGCCCTGCGCCCGGCGTTTTTTGCGGATCACAAGAAAAATGAGGAGTGCAAGCGCAAACAGCGCCGCCGCGATGATGGAAAGAAGGAGCCAAAATGGCAGCTTATCCGGCTCCGCCGGACGCGCGGGCCCGTCGAGGCCGGGCATATCCAGCTGGGTCTGGGCAAGGGGATTGCGTTCCGCCGAGATGTCGGCAATATTGGTGATGCTGGCGGCGTAATCGCCACCGTAAAGCGGCTCCATAAAGGTCAGCGTGGTCGTATGGAGATTGCCGTCATAAACGATATCCGTGATGGTAAAAGGCGCGGCGGCCTCCGTGTACACATTGCCGTCGTCGCCGGTTTTTTCCGCGAAGGTCCATATGCTGAAATTTTGCGCCAGATCCGCGCCGCTCACCGCTTCGCTGAAGCTGATGCGCATGGAGCGTTCCCCGACGATCTCCATGCCGGATATCCGGGGCGGCTCCGTATCCGGCGTCCAGTCCTTGACCTGTACGGTTCTGGAGGCGGAAAGGCCGCTGCCGTCTTGCAGCTTTAGGATAAGCTGCTGCTGCGCCCCGTCGGCGATATTGCTGTCCGCCTGAAAGCTGGCCAGCCAGCATCCGCCAAGACGGTCGTTGAGCGCGGCCATGACGTCCGCGCCGGTGTTTGCGTCAATGGCGTAATACCTGCCATCTGCCGCCCGTGCGAGTTCGCCCAACGCGTCAAGGTATGCTTTGTTGGCGCCGATACCCAAGGCATAAAGGGGGAGCTCCGCACTCGTCAGGGCGGAAAGCAGCTCGCCGCGGGTGGCGCTGCCGCCGTCGCTCACGTCCTTGCCGTCCGTAAGCACCACCGCCGTATGCCGTGTGGCCGCATCGTTCTGCGCCAGCCTAAGAGCCGCGTCCATGGCGTTGAAGAAATTGGTATGGCTGTCCTTCGCCCTTAGCGCCATGATCGCGTCCTTGGCGTCCTGTGACGCCTCGCCGCCGGAGAGCACCTGCTTCACCTCGTCGCCAAAGGTGAGCAGCACCAGCTTATCCTGCCCGTTCATCCGGTCGATCCAGTCGCACAGCCCGGTCTGGATGGCGCTGAATACGGCGCCGGGAATGGAGCCGGAAATATCCAATAGAAAATAGAAGGTCGTGCCGCCCGTATAGGGCGCCACGCTTTGCGCCGCCAAAGGCCGGTCACCCAGCACGCCGGCCAGCTGGGATGGCGCAGGCTGAAAATCGGCAGCGATTTGATCCTGCGCATCCAGAGGATAAAAATACACGTCCACCTGAGGCAGTACGATATCGCATTGCTCAATGTCGATTTGATCCCATCCCTCCGCCGCGGCGGGGACGCAAAGACATATGGTGACAATGCAGGCCGTTAAGGCTGACAGGATTCGTTTTACCATTTTATTTCTCCTTTGCAAAACGCCATGAAAATGAATTGGGAACGACCCAGGGCGATACGGTCGCCGTCCGTGAGCCGCACGGATTGCAGCCGCTCCAGCGGCCGCCCGTTCAGGGTCGTTTGCAGGGACCGCCCGGGACTGAGAAAGAACTCGTTGTTATTGGGCTCGTAGACGATGAAGGCATGCTGCACAGCGCTCACCGTGGCGTCATCCACGATGCGAACCTGGTTTTCGGCGCTGCGGCCGATGGAATTACGCCCGGTATACAGCCGGTAATCCCGCCCGCGTTCGGAACCGTCCATGCAGACCAGCCAGCCTACCACCGGATCGAAGTTCTCAAAGCTCCATGCGCCTACCGTCCTTCCATCGCGGTCGTCCTCCAGGGAACACGTTACTTCACCGCCGGGGGAGACATACAAGGGGCGCGTGACCGTATTGTCATCGTCGGCGGCAAACGGGGTTTGGCATGTGGCGGCTCGATCGATCGTTAGGGTCGTTCCGGCGCATTCCGGGCAGGTCGGGTATCGCGCACTGTCGAACCAGTGGCCAACGGGGCATTTTATGAGTGTCATATTTTTTTCCTCTTAAATAATAACTACGCTTTGGATCATGTGGGTGCACGGATACGGGTCATAGGATTCTTCTACGGTAACATTCATAGCATTATTTGCCGTACGATGCGGCGCGAATGACAAAACTGGTCGTTTTTTGTACAAAACTGGTAATTGAAGCGGGGAATAAGAGGCTGTACACTTTTGAATAGAGCGAGGAAAGCTTGCAACAGGCTCTTTTTATTTTATCGGGTACCCGCGAACGGAGACGGGGGGTTAAACCATGAAAAGTCAATATACCTATGCCCTTTGCAGCGAACAGGGGGGCAGAGCGTGCAATGAGGACAAGGCCTTTTTCCGGCAGAAGGGGGAAGGCTTTCTGGCCATGGTGGCGGACGGCTTGGGCGGGCACGGCGGTGGCGACGTAGCCTCCGCGGCCGCCGTGGAGCAGGCTGCCGCCGCCTATGAACGGGGCGTCGCCTTGGATGCGTCGCAGATACAAAGCCTTTTTGATCAGGCCAATGCAGCCATTCGCGCTAAACAGAACGCCGCCTGCAAGATGAAAAGCACGCTGGTTTTGTGCGTGACGGACGGGCAGCGCCTCCTTTTTGCCCACGCGGGGGACTCCCGGGCGTATTTGTTTCGGAACGGCACGGTGGCTTTTCAAACGTTGGATCACAGCGTATCCCAGATGGCTGTGGCGCTGGGCGAGATCACGCCGGATCAGATTCGCTTTCACGAGGATCGGAACCGGGTATTGCGGGCTTTGGGAAACGAGGAACCTCCCAAGGCGGATATAAGGGAAATGCAGGCGCAGGATTGCGACGCCATTCTGCTTTGCTCGGATGGATTTTGGGAATATGTGCCCGAGGGGGTCATGTGCGCCCTGCTCCGCCGCGCCGCGACGGCACAGCGGTGGCTGGACGCCATGTGCCTCTACTTGCGCGCGCACGCCAAAGAGGGAAACGACAACTACTCTGCCGTGGCGGCGATCCTGCAGATGGAGCCGGTTTAAGCGGGAGATTATACAGGGGAGGACAAAAAATGCAACCGAACCAAGTGGAAAGATTGTGCATGTGCTGCATGGGCATGAAGGCGGACAAAAGGATGGTCTGTCCGCATTGCGGCGGAAGGGCGGAGGTAGAAAACGAGAGCAACCAGCTGCCCGTGGGCAGTATTCTATCGGGCAAATATCTGATCGGCCGTGCGCTGGGGCAGGGCGGCTTTGGCATTACCTATATCGCCATGGATCTGAATTTGGAGATACGGGCAGCCATCAAGGAATATTACCCGGTGGATCTTGTGGCGCGGGAGCAGACAGCGCATGCCACCATAAGGGCTTACAGCGAACGAAGCGCAGCGCTGTTTGCAAGTGGCCGGGAAAAGTTTGCGCAGGAGGCGCGGACGCTGGTGCAGTTTTCCAATCTGCCGGGCATTGTGCGGGTGCGGGATTTCTTCTACGACAACGGTACGGCCTATATCGTGATGGATTATGTGGATGGCAGGACGCTGAAGGAAACCTTGGCGGCGAATGGCAAGCTGGACGCGCAATGGCTGCTGCAAGGCTTACGGCCGCTGATGGGTTCTCTTGGGGCGATCCACGCCCGGGGTCTGCTGCATCGGGATATAAGCCCGGACAATATCATGCTGGATAGGGACGGAAGCCTGCGGTTGCTGGACTTTGGATCGGCACGGCAAATTTCCACAGAGGGGGAGCACAGCAACACCATCAACGTCAAGCACGGTTACGCGCCGCCCGAGCAGTATCAGACCCGGGGAAAGCAGGGGCCGTGGACGGATGTGTACGCGCTGTGCGCCACTATTTATAAGCTGACCACGGGGGTCACGCCGCAGCAATCCTTAGACCGGCTGGGCGCGGACGATCTGCTGAAGCCCGGGGCACTGGGCGCTACCCTTACGCCGCAGCAGGAGGCGGCGGTGATGAAGGGGCTGTCCCTGCGCATAGAAAACCGCTATCCGAGCATAGCCGAGCTGACCAAAGCCCTGTATACGGGGAGCGGAGCAGCGCCGCAAACCGATACGCCGCCCAAGGGATCATCCCGGGTCGTGCCGCCGACGCCGCAGCCGAAAGCCGCGCCGCAGGCCGATGCGCCAAAGCGGAAGGGCAACCCATGGATCGGCGTGCTGATAGGGTTTTTGTTGGTGGCGGCGGCGGTGATCGTCCCCTCCATCGATTTTACGGCGCCCACGCCGGAGGAACGGGCACAGGCCGAGCAACTGGTAGGGCAGATCGCCGCAAATGGCACCCCCGTGTACTGGATTCCATTCGGCAAGACCTTCCATGTGGATCCGGAATGTCACAATATCCGTGATTCCAATACAGCGTATTCCGGCACCGTCGAGGTGGCATTTGCGGCCAAGTGTTCCGAACCCTGTGAGGATTGCGTTCTGGGCGTGGATATGGCGCAAGCGGCGTTCGCGCCGGCGGAAACGCAGCAGAGCGCGTCCGCACCGGCGGAAGCATCGGAAAGCGTGCTTTTAGGCGATCTATATGATTACAGCGTCATGTTGGAGGGGGAAGTCTATCAGCTTCCGCTATCTTTAGAAACCCTGTTGGATCGTGGGTGGAGACTTGATTCCGATGCGGGCGTCGCGCAGTTGGAGGCGGGAACGGGTACGGAGCTTAGGCTGAACCAGGGCAATAAGATGATAACCGTACGGATATTTAACGTCCGAGGTAAAGCGGCGGATATAATGGATTGCCAGATAGACAGCATGATCCTGGAAAAGCGTGGCAATATCGCGGTAAAGCTGCCCCATGGGATCGAATTGGGAACAGCGACCCCGGAGGATGTGCGGGCGGCTCTTGGCGAAGCTAATACAATTAGAGCACTGGAGAGCTTTGAAGGCCAGCCGGGGCGCTATGAGCTTGGCTATGACAACTGTGGCGGTGCGGGCATTCATATGTATATGGAAGGGTTTTCCTTCGATTTTGACCCCATCGCAAAGACCCTGAGGAAGGTTTCGATCTATCGCCGCCTCAACAGCAAGGTATTACAGGGGTATAACTGTATTTCCAATGAGAAGTATCGGGATGCGGCGGAACTTTTCGCCGAAGCGGCGCAATACGGGTATACGCAGGCGGAATATGAGCTTGGCGTGTGCTATCAGTACGGCGTCGGCGTGAAGCAGGACTATACAAAAGCGGCCGAGCTGTTCGCAAAAGCTGCCGATAAGGGAAAGGCGGAGGCGCAGACCAATCTGGGGGTTCTTTACGCGGAAGGAAAAGGCGTTACAGAGGATTTAGGTAAGGCGCTCGAGCTATTTAACCTTGCCGCCGCGCAGGGAGAAACGGTCTCTATGACGAATCTAGGGGATTACTATTACAATGGCATAGGCGTAGAACAAAACTATGAAACCGCCGTTGACTGGTATAGAAAGGCGGCGGAGCAGGGATATGCTGTCGCGCAGAGTAGGCTGGGGCAGTGCTACGCGCTTGGCCGGTTCGTAACGCAGAATTATGAGAAGGCGTTCTACTGGTATAAGCAGGCCGCAGAGCAGGGCAATGTGGATGCACAGTACAACTTGGGCGTAATGTATTACAACGCATACGGCGTGGAAGGCGACGAGGAGGAGGCGAAAAAGTGGTGGACGCTGGCCGCCGCCCAAGGGAATCAGGAAGCCCAAGCGGCGCTTGAGCAGCGTTTTCCCGCATAGGGCAAGGGGCGTTCAGCCGGGAAAGGCGTATCGAGAGGAATATTGAAAATGCAACCGGGTCGGGCGGAAAGCCTGCGCGTTCCCCGATTGACTTACAGGAGCGGGTACTATGCACATGAACCACATTCAAAACCTTTGCCCGGGCTGCATGCTGCCCCGCCCCGCCGCAGGGCTCTGCCCGTGCGGCTATGCGGGGCAGCCCAATCTGCCCCATC
>JAUNJX010000038.1 GCA_030533005.1 Clostridia bacterium
CAGCTCTGCCCCGCTGTTGGCACACCTGCAACAACCGCATACCCAAAATATGGAAAACGCCCTGTTTTAGGGATGTTTTCTTCTTTTTGCCTCTTCGCCTCATCCTTTTTTCCCGCCATGCGCGATAGCAAAACGACCCTGTTTTGAAGGCCGCTTTGGGTATGTTGAAATCCCATTTTTAAACTGTTAGTATATTTTTAGTAAAAGCTCCCTTGAGGATTGTCAAGGGGTCACAATCCCTTGACTTTCAACCGCCCGAGGCAGCATGTATGGCGAGGGCGGAAGGCATTGCGAAGCAATGGTTTCTCTGCCGTTTGCAACGACCGTGAGAGTATCGAACAGTTGCAAACGGAGAACTCATGCGGTGTCGTATGACATCGCATGAAAAGGATGATACGCGATAGCTCCCATTACGTCAAGAAAGAAGGTGATGCAGCATGGAGCGTGAGACCCCAAACGCGCGCAAGCTTGAAGGCGTGTTCGCACAAGGCTATGGCGTGGTTCCTAAGCGCGTCATGCTTCGTACCGATCTGACGCCGGAGGCGAAGGCGCTATACGCTTACTATTGCGTCATCAGCGGCAACAACGGCGGCTTTCAGCCCGCCCCCAAGGAGGAGCTGATCCTCAAGACCGTCGGCATGAGCCATACCCGCTTCATCAAGCATCGAAAGACGCTTACGGACGCGGGGCTGATCCTCTTTTCTCAGGCGAGAAAATCCGTCGCCGCAGGCAAGCAGCTTTTTGAAACCTCCCGCTTTCTCATCGTCAAGTCCCCCGCCGCAAACGAGGATACGCCCGCCGATCAGGCCCTTTCCGACTGGGCCGCCGTGCAGGAGGGCGTGTTTTGCGACGGCTTTGGTCTGGTGCCTCGCAGCATGTTCTTCGATCATGGCCTGTCCATCGAGGCGAAGGCCGCTTATACTTATCTTTGCGTCTTTGCAAACGCCAGCACGCGCGGCGAACGGGCGGCGACTCCCTCGGCGCAGCTGCTCGCGGACACGCTCATGAGCCGCAAGCGCGTGCAGCACGCCATGACAGAGCTGATCCGCGCCGGCTATATCCGCCGCGAGCGCATGCATAACGGCGCCTTTGCGGGCTTTGTCTATATCCTCAACTTTGAGAAACAGCCCCTGCGTCCCATAGAGGTCCAAAACGATACTGCGGAACACGACATGCAACAGGTCGATTTCGATACTGCGGAAAACGCGGACACGAAACATGCGGAGGCTCCCGTTTGCCTGACTTTTTCCAAGGAGGAAACCCCTCCCTCCCCCGCCATCACACAGGTGCAAAACGATACCGCGGAAACGCCGGCTGACAGGATCCTTTTTGAAACGACGGAAAAGGAGACGGCGCAATTTGAGACGACCCAAATCGATGCGCCGACATTATATAGTACCACACGGAAAAGTACCAGAAAACAAATACCCCTCCACAACAATATCAGTCCTGTCGGTCCCGTGCGGGACGGACGGACGGATGGCGCGGGGGAGGTACAGATGCGTTTTCTGCGGTTTTGCATATCGGAAGCGGCGGAACAGATCGAGGCGGATGTGCTCAAGGTAGAGCATGGCGACATCATCGACGCCATCACCAACCTCATGGGCGATATATACGCGACGCAAAACGGCGCCATTCACATGAACGGCAGAACCTACCCCGTACACGTAGTGGCGGAGGTGTTCCGAAAGCTTCGCGCGCGGCACATCGAGCATGTGCTCCAAAGCATGCGGGATTACGGACAGGGCAACATACGAAACATACAGGCTTATCTTACGGCGTGCCTGTATAACGCCATCGTCACCTGCGACGCGCGGGAATACGCGGATGCGCTCTACAGATGATGCAGACATGCACATACAGATATGTGCATGTGCTTACTTACATATGTTCCTGCACATAGGACGCGAGGATGCGGTGCATCAGCTCGTTGACGCTGATGTTCTCGGAGGCGGCGAGCGTGGAAAGGTTGCGATAGAGGCTTGGCTGCAGCAGCGCGTTGAAGCGCTTGGAGCGCACCTCCACATACACGGGCTTCATAGGCACCTCGTACACGGGCTTGTCCGCGGCGGGTGTTGCGGGTACGACGGGAGTCTGCGGCGGCTGTGCAGCGGGTGCAGGCTGTTCTGCCTGCACGGGTTTTGCGGCCTCCTGCTGCGGCTGCGCCGCGGCTTGGGGGGCTTCCTTCTCGTTTGCCTCGTCCACCAGCGCCGAGGAGATGAATTGCAGCGCGGGGTTGTTGAGATAACTCTTGCTTTTGCTCTTTGCGGCCATGGTTTATGCGTCTCCCTTCAATAGTTCTTCTGTAAAGGCTTCGTAGTCCAGCGCCACGTTGCTCTTGGGGCTGTATTCGTATACGTCCACCTGATTGGCCTGCGCCTCCTTGACGGACACGGCCTCGCGGATGGTGGCGTCAAAGAGCTTGGTGTTGATCTGTCCCGCTGTGGTGGAGAGCATGTCCGCCACATCGCGAGAGAGGATGGCGCGCGGCGAATAGCGCGTAAGCAGGATGCCCGACACCATGATATCGGGATTGCAGTATTTCTTCACCGTCATGATGGTCTTATAAAGCTGGCTGATGCCCTGAAAGCTATAGATATCCGCCTGCGCGGGAATGATGGCGCGGGTGGAGGCGGTCAGCGCGTTTACCGTGAGGATGCCAAGCGCCGGCGGCGTATCGATGATGATGTAATCATAATCCGCCTTTACGGCGTCCAGCGCCTCCTTCAATCGGTACTCCGTACCCACGCCCGTCATGTTTTGCTCCGCAAGCGCAAGACCCAGGCCCGCGGGCAGCACAAAAGCACCCTCGGAAAGCGGCTGAATGGCGTTTTGTATGGGGACCTCCCCCGTGAGCACGTCCATGGAGGTGGGAAGATCGGTGTTGGCGCGCAGCGAAAAGCTCAGGTTGCTTTGCGAATCCAGGTCCACAAACAGCACCCTGTTGCCGCGCCGCACGAGCGACCAGCCCAAGGCGTGGGCCGTGGTGCTTTTACCCACACCGCCCTTCTGATTGATGATGGTATAGATCTGCTTCATACGAAACTCCTTTGTTACTATGTATATGCGCCTGCATACACAGATATACATATACGGGGATAAAATTCATATTCTATGCACATACACATATGTGCATATGCGTGCATGGCTTGCGCATACCGGCATGGCCATATGCCTATCTACATCCACACGCCACAGCCATATGAAAACATGCACAGTGACGCATACGCTTATATGTATCTGCGTGCCACATACATACAACATGCGCAGATAGATACATACAGAATGATGTATGCGCATTGTGTATCAACACACACAATAGTACATCCACATCACGCATACATATAATATCATACATCTATGCAGATATGCAAGTACATATTTGTATATCTGTATGAAAATAACACAAACACAATAATGTATATGTATGGAACACGCACAATACAGAAACACAGAACAGATACATACAACAGATACAGAATAAGTATACAGAAAGCGCAGACAGAAAACACATACGCAATACACATACATACAGGGCACATAGAAAGCATATACGCACAACACATACACAGTATAGCATACACATGAAACATACATATAATACGGTGCGCGTGCGGATATGTGTATGCGCACAAAGAGGACGGCACACTCCATCGACGTGCGCATATAAACATACACATGTGCGCATACATCATAAGAGATGGGAGCGACAGGAACGTACAATGCGCCTACAATATGGTAATTATGCGCACAAATAAGGAATATTTATTTACAGTGTACATATACTATGATATGATAAGTACGCAAGGAGGTGAAAAGCATGGAAACGAGAACGGTGAATTTCAAAATGGATTCCAAGCTCAAGGCAGAGGCCGACGAGCTGTTTGCGGAGCTGGGCATGAACATGACAACCGCCATCAACGTTTTTATTCGGCAGGCGGTGCGGCAAAGAAAGATTCCTTTCGAGGTGGCGGCGGATATGCCCAATGCGGAAACGATCGCGGCGATGAAGGAAGCGGATCGGATAGCGCGCGACCCGAACGCGAAACGCTATTCCTCCTTTAAGGATTTACTCTCCGAGGTAGAAGCGGATGAGGCTTGAAATCGTCCCCACAGGTAAATTTAAGCGCGATTTGAACAAAAGCCGTCCGCAATCCCCTCGCTTTAGCCATGGGGTCAAGGGCGGCAAATAGTATGATACAAGAAAGGTGGTGAGTAGGTGGCAAACAAAGCATACGAGTTCAGGCTGGAACCCGACAAGGAGCAACGTGAGTATTTTGCGAAGTGCTTTGGTTCCGTGCGGTTTATTTATAATCAGATGCTCGCGGAGCGTAAGAGTCTGTATGAGCAATACAAAGATGACAAAGACGCTCTAAAAGCCCATCCCGCTAAAACGTATTCTATGTGGAAAAAAGAGTATGATTGGCTTTACGAGATTGATAACCTTGCTCTCGCCAACGCCCAACTACAACTACAGACCGCCTACAAAAACTTCTTCCGCGACCCGAAAGTAGGATTTCCCCGCTTCCGCTCAAAGAAGTCCGGCAAGAACACGTATACTACCAACAATCAAGGCGACAACATTCGTATAGAGAATGGCAAAATCAAACTGCCAAAGATCGGTTGGGTGCGAATCAAACAGCACCGTCAGATACCAGAGGAAGCAAAGATAAAGTCTTGTACTATATCGCTGTCCCCTTCTGGTAAATACTCAGTCTCTATTCTCACAGAATACGACTTTGTAGCACCAGAACGTGCATTAGACACAGACAAAGCTCTCGGTTTGGATTATAGCAGTCCTCACTTCTACGTCGATAGCCAAGGCGCAGTAGCGGACATGCCGCATTTCTACCGAGAAGCCGAGGCAAACTTGGCTCGTGAGCAGAGGAAACTGAGCCGCATGGTGCGAGGAAGCAATAACTACCGCAAGCAGAAGAGGCGCGTAGCTGTAATGCATGAGCGTGTTGCAAATGCCCGTAAGGATTGGCTCCACAAGCGGAGCAGAGAACTCGCTGACAGGTGGGACATTATTTGCGTGGAGGATATCAATTTTCGCGGTATGGCTAGCTCACTAAACCTTGGCAAGTCCACACATGATAATGGCTTTGGCATGTTCCGCACCTTTTTGCAGTACAAGCTTTCAGAGCAAGGGAAAGCGCTTGTCAAAATAGACAAGTGGTTTCCAAGTAGCAAAACATGTCATGTGTGCGGAACGGTAAACCCAGATGTAGTTCTGGGTGTGGACGAGTGGACTTGCGGGTGCGGTGCGCATCATCTGCGTGATGTAAACGCCGCAATAAATATTAGAAATGTTGGGCTTGCGCAGATAGCGTAGCCTGAGATACGAACCGTGGGACGCACGGGGATAGCTCGTTTATGCTTAGGACGCTGGTTCTATCGAGCGAGAAGCCCCTGCCTTTAGGCATGGGGTACGTCACGATCATGATAAAACGTCGCGCCGATATGGATTTATTGGCAGAGGTCGTAGAAACGCTTGCGGATGGACGGCCTTTACCAGAGAAGCATCATGACCACAGCCTATCCGGCGACTGGATAGGGCATAGGGAATGCCACATAGAGCCAGACTGGCTGCTGATCTACAAAACGGAGGAGGAGGTTCTCGTGCTCACGCTGACGAGAACTGGTACCCATAGCGATTTATTCTAAATACACCATGTTTTTACCAAACAACAGAGCCGCGTAACCCATGCCGCGCAAATTGACAGAAGTACAGCAAAATGATAAGATGCGGGGTATGGAAGCGAGACGTTTCAGAAAAAGCATCATGTTCCTCTGCAGGGCGCTCATCATTGCGGCGCTCGCAGCGGTTTTTTATGTGACCTATATCCGGCACTACAACGTGCAGGTGTTCTATTACAAAGGGAACCTGCTGGTGACGCTGCTCTACACCTTCCTGCTAGTGCTGCTCATGAGCACGTACGGCGGGTTCAAAATCGGCGTGTACCGCTTGCAGGAGCTAATCTTCTCAGGCGTGCTTGCAAGCTTCATCGCGGACTTCGTGATGTATTTCGTGTTCTGCATGATCGCGCGCAAGATGCTTACCCCCTGGCCGCAGTGTGTGGCGTTTCTGATCCAGTGCGCGCTGCTTGTGCCGCTGTTTATATTTGCGCACCGCATACACATGTGTGTATACCCACCTGTGGATATGTTGGTGCTCCGCGCGGGCACGGCGCATGAGACGGAGATCATCGAAAAGTTCGAGGGAAAAGGCACGCGCCAGCAGATCGCCGCAGAGCTGCTCCTCACGCCGGAGCTTGATTGGCGGGAAGCCGCGGCGCCGTATGCGGCGCTTCTCCTGGGCGAGATCGACACGGCGACGCGCTGCGATATCATGGCCTATTGCTTTGAGCATGGCAAGCAGTGCCTCATGATGCCCAGCATGCAGGACATTTTGCTCAACAACGCCACGCAGTTCATGGCGACGGACAGCCTTTTGTATTCCTGCCGCAATCGCTCCTTTACGCCGGATCAGCTCATGCTCAAGCGCATGATGGATATCGTTTTATCTGCGCTGATCCTGCTCATCACAAGCCCGCTAACGCTCGCTACGGCGCTTATCATCAAATTGCAGGATGGCGGCCCGGTATTCTACAGGCAGGAGCGGTTGACCCGAAACGGTGAACGCTTCATGCTTGTCAAATTCCGTTCCATGATCGTGGACGCGGAGAAGGAGACGGGCGCTGTGCTCGCTGGCAAGGCGGACAAGCGCATCACGCCGTTCGGCCATTTCATCCGCGCGGCGCGCATCGACGAGCTGCCGCAGCTTTTCAACATCCTCAAGGGGGAAATGTCGCTGGTGGGGCCGCGCCCGGAGCGCCCGGAGCTGTTCCACGAGATTTGCAGGGAATTCCCGCAGTTTGCCTATCGCCTGCGCGTCAAGGCGGGGCTTACGGGCTACGCGCAGCTTTACGGGCGCTACAATACGTCCTTTGAGGACAAGGCGCGCCTTGACCTTCTCTACATCGAACGTGTGTCCGTTTTGCAGGATTTACAGCTTCTTTTCTTCACCGTCAAGATCATCTTCATGAAGGAGAGCACGGAGGGCGTGCGGGAAAACAAGGAGCAGGAGGAGGACGTCGCCGCGCGCTCCATTCAGCCTTGACAGGGGACGTTCGTGTGGAGTATCATAGGGAAAATCACGGAGAGGAAAAAGCGGTGCGACAGGCTATATTGAAAACCGCATACGGTATGGTTCGTAACGTCAAGGGTTAAGTGTCCTTGGCGTTTTTGTTATTTTTGCGACGAAGGAAGGGAGACACACACATGCTCAAGGGGAGAAACCTCATTGCGCCCAACGATTTTACCATGGAGGAGATCGGCGGGCTGTTGGATACGGCGGATCGTATCATTGAAAACCAGACGGCGTTTGGTGAAAAATGCAAAGGGAAGGTGCTCGCAAGCCTCTTTTACGAGCCCTCCACCCGCACGAAATTCTCCTTTGACACGGCCATGCTGCGCCTTGGCGGGCAGGTGATCGGCTTTTCCGATCCCTCCACCTCCTCGACGGCCAAGGGGGAGACGGTGGCGGACAGCGCCAAGACCGTTTCGCAGTACGCGGACATCATCGTGGTGCGCCACCCCAAGGAGGGTACGGCAAGGCTCATGAGCCGCTATGCCGACTGCCCCGTCATCAACGCGGGGGACGGCGGGCACATGCACCCGACGCAGACGCTCACCGATCTTTTGACCATACGGCACGAGATGGGGACGCTGGAGGGGCTTACCGTGGGCGTGTGCGGAGATTTGATGTTCGGGCGCACGATACACTCGCTGGTGACGTGTCTTTGCCGCTGTTCGGACGTGAATTTCGTATTCATATCGCCCAAGGAGCTTAGAATGCCCGAATACGTCAAGCATGCTGTGCGGAAAAGCGGGCATGAATGGAGCGAGACAGCCGATCTGGAAGCCGTGATACCGAAGCTCGACATACTGTATATGTCCCGCGTGCAGCGCGAGCGGTTTGTCAGCGAGGAGGAATACCTGCGCTTAAAGGATTTCTTTATCCTCACGCCCGAAAAGATGGCGCTTGCCAAGGAAAAGATGATCGTGATGCATCCGCTGCCGCGCGTCAACGAGATCGCGGTGGAGGTGGACGCCGATCCCCGCGCCGCGTATTTTCGGCAGGTGAAGTTCGGGATGTACGTGCGCATGGCGCTCATTATGGCCCTGCTAGGGGCGGAATAGGAGGCGGAGGTATGGAGCAGATCAAAAACGTGGGCGAAGGCATGGTCGTGTCCAAGCTCATCAACGGCATCGTGATCGACCACATCAAGCAGGGACAGGGCTATAAGATATTCAAGCAGCTGGGATTGGACACGCTGGACGACGTGGTGGTGCTCATGCGCAATGTCCCCAGCCGCAAGATGGGTAAAAAGGACCTCATCAAGATCGAGACGGACATGCAGGTCAATTTGGACGTGCTGGGTCTCATCGACCCCAACGCCACCGTCACCTACGTCAAGGACGGCAAATCCGTGGATAAGGTGCGCCTGACGCTGCCCAAAGAGGTGGAGGGTATACTCGTCTGCAAAAATCCGCGCTGCATTTCCAATCAGGAGCGCATACAAAACGTGCGCTTTACGCTGGTGGACCCCGAAAGCAAGGAATACGCCTGCGAATACTGCGAAGCGAGGACGCGGCTGTGAGCCTCCGGCTTGCAAACGCCCGCCTGATCGATTGTTCGGGAGAGCGTCAGGGTGACGTGTGCATAGACGGCGGGAAGATCGTTTCGGACATGCCGTGCGACGAGACGGTGGACGTAGGCGGGCTTGCGGTGCTGCCCGCACTCATCGACATACACTGCCATCTGCGCGATCCGGGGTATCCGAAAAAGGAGACCATGGAAACGGGTATGAGGGCGGCTGTCGCGGGCGGCTTTGGCACGCTTGTCGCGATGGCCAACACGCTGCCCGTCATCCGCACGCCGGAGCAAGTGATGGCAAACCAGAAAAAAGCCCGCGATCTTGGCCTTTGCACGCTCATACAGGCTGCGGCGGCGGGCATGGACCTCAAGGACGAAACGCCGACGGATTACGAGGCGCTCTCCAAGGTCACGCGCGTTATCTCCAATGACGGCAAGACCATCTTCTCAGATGATTTCATGCGCAACCTGCTGCTTGCCTCACAAAAATACGGCTTTATCGTGAGCACGCACTGCCAGCCCGAACGCGAGATCGTGGCGCGGGATATCAAGCTGCTGCGCGAGGTGGGCGGACGCCTGCACGTGGGCCACATCAGCAGGCGGGAAACGCTGGATATGATACGAAAGGCCAAGCAGGAGGGGCTGGGCCTCACCTGCGAGGTGACGCCGCACCACCTTTTCGGCTACGACAACGACTACAAGGTCAACCCGCCGCTTCGCACCAAGGACGACGTAAAGGCGTTGATCGAGGGCATAAGTGAGGGCGTGATCGACTGCGTCGGCACGGACCACGCGCCGCACACGTCCGCCGATAAAAAAGCGGGCATGGCGGGCATTTCCAACTTTGACTACGCGCTGGGCGTTTATATCCGGGTGTTTACGGACAACGGCATACCGCTCTCCACGCTTAGCCGCATGGGGGCGCTTACGCCTGCTGCGCTGCTGGGCACGGGCTGCGCGCGCATCACGAGCGGGCAGAGTGCTGACCTCATCCTCGTCGATCCGGACGCCGCGTGGACCATCCGTACGGGCGAGATGCGCTCGCGCTCCCACAACACGCCCTTTGCAGGACGCAAGGTCAAAGGACGGGTGCTCTCTACGATGCTGCGCGGTGAGGTGGTGTACCGTGCGGGTGAAAATAAGGAACAGGACGGGTGATATACCATCCCTGCCTTTTCCACACAACGCATGTTCCATGTGGAAAAGGTGGAAAACGGAAAGCCGCACAACGCGGCGCATCGAAAAACGGGAGCATCGCCGGACGCGCCCCCGCAAACGTGCGGCGCGGACGGTGTGGAAGCAAGACGAAATATGTAGAAAAGCGGGGGAAAACAAGGAATGATAATCGACAGACTATACAACAACGTAAAGAACAAAGGTCCCGTGTGCGCGGGGCTGGATACGCAGCTTGGCTTTTTGCCGGGGTATCTGGTGGAAAAGTCATGGACGCCGGGGGAAAAGATTTTCGAGTTCAACCGCCGCATCATCGACGAGATCAAGGAGGAGGTCGGCTGCTTCAAGGTGCAGATCGCCTGCTATGAGGCGCTGGGGCTGGACGGCATGCAGGCGTTTGCGAAAACCGTCGCCTACGCGCGAAATGCGGGCTGTGTCGTGATTTCCGACGTAAAGCGGGGAGATATTGCCTCAACCGCCAAACAATACGCACAGGGCCATTTTACGGGCGATTTCGAGACGGACATCATCACGGTCAACGCCTACATGGGCGAGGACGCGATCTCCCCCTATTATGAATACCTCAACGAGCGGGAAAAGGGCCTGTTTGTGCTGGTCAAGACCAGCAACCCCTCCGGCGTGGACTTTCAGGATCGAAACGTGGACGGCATGACGCTGTATGAACGCATGGCCGAAAAGGTCAGCGCGTGGGGCGAGGGCTTTATAGGGGAGAGCGGCTTCTCCTCCATCGGCGCGGTGGCGGGCTGCACCTACCCCGAGGAATTCGAGCGCGTTCGCGCACTGATGCCCCACACCTTCTTCCTTATCCCCGGCTACGGCGCGCAGGGCGGTACGGGCGAGGACGTGGCGCGCTTCTTCAAGGACGGCATCTGCGGCGTGGTCAATTCTTCGCGGGGGCTCATCTGCGCGTTCAAGAGCAAGACGGAGGGCAAGGATTATGTGAAATATGTCTTTGACGCGGTCACGGCCATGAAGGAGGATATCGCCAAGAGCATGTAGCCTTTTTCCGCCCGCAGGCGCTATTGCTAATTACGAATTACTGGGAGAAGATTATGCCGACCATCATCGAAAACAGCCTCATCGCACCCGACATCTATCGCATGCGGGTCAAGGGGATCGCGCAGGGCGCGCCGGGTCAGTTCTTCATGCTGCGCACCTCGCGCGGCATGGATCCCTTTTTGCCCCGTCCCATCAGTATCTGCGACGCGACGGCGGAGGAAACCACCTTCGTTTACCGCACGGTAGGGAAGGGTACCGCGCTGCTGTCTGCTATGCGCGAGGGCGACGCGCTGCTGTGTGGCCTTCCGCTGGGCAACGGCTTTCCGCTTTGCGAGGGCAAGGCCGTGCTCATCGGCGGGGGCTTGGGCGTGGCGCCGCTGCTGTATCTCGCCAAGCGCCTGCAACAGACTGGCGTATACACATATGCGTATGTGGGCTATAGCGGCGAACCCTTTTTGCAGGAGGAATACCAAGGGGCGGCGGGGGAATTCCACCCCAAGCAGGGCGGCTACATCACGGACGACGTAGACTTTTCACTGCCCGCGACCTACTACGCCTGCGGGCCGGAGCCTATGCTGAAAGCCGCCGCAAAAAAAGCACGGGCGGCGGGAGCGAAGCTCCATGTGTCTGTGGAGAGCCGCATGGCCTGCGGCACGGGCGCGTGCCTTGGCTGCGTCCTGCCGACCGCGCACGGCAACAGGCGCGTGTGCAAGGACGGGCCGGTGTTCGACGCGACAGAACTGTACTTTGAGGATACGCTATGACAAACAGGCTGGAAACGATACTTTGCGGCGTGAACATGCAGAATCCCGTGATCGCGGCGAGCGGCACGTTCGGCTTTGGCGACGCGTACGCGGCGCACTTTGACCCGTCGCGCCTTGGCGGCATCTCGGGCAAGGGGCTGACGCTGGGCGGGAGTGTTGGCAACAAGGGCATCCGCGTGTGGGAAACGCCGTCGGGTATGCTCAACAGCATCGGGTTAGAGAATCCGGGCGTTGCGCATTTTGTGAAAACCGAGTGTCGCCGTATGCGCGCGCTGGGCTCCGCCGTCATCTGCAACCTCGGCGGGCACAGCGAGGTGGATTACGTCGAGGGCGCGCGTTTGCTCAACGACGCGGACATGGATATACTGGAGCTGAACATCTCCTGCCCCAATCTCAAGGCGGGGGGCATGGCGTTTGGCATGCGTGCGGAAACGGCGGCGGACATCACGAGCAAGGTCAAGGCCGTGACGCGCTTTCCGCTTTTCGTCAAGCTCACGCCCAACGCGGGCGATATCGCGGGCGTGGCGCGGGCGTGCGAGCAAGCGGGCGCTGACGGGTTGAGCCTCGTCAACACTTTCCTTGGCATGGCCATCGACGTGGAGAAGCGCAAGGCCGTGTTCGACAACGTCTACGCGGGGCTGTCCGGCCCCTGCATACAGCCCATTGCTTTGCGTATGGTGCATCAGGTGTGCAGGGCGGTCAACATTCCCGTCATGGGTATGGGCGGTATCGATGACTGGCAAAGCGCACTGGCGTTTTTGATGGCGGGGGCGGCGGCGGTGCAGATCGGCGCGGCGACCTTCCATGACCTCCTGACCATGTGCGACATCATCGACGGTCTGCAAGCCTACTGCGAAAAAGAGGGCTTAGAGAACATCAGCGAAATACGCGGCATAGTATAGCGCGCAAAAATATGAGCTTTATTGGAGGAACAACCATGACACAGAAGGAAATCATTGCGATCTTGAAGGACTGCGAGGCGTTTTTGGAGGGGCATTTTCTGCTTTCCTCCGGGCTGCACAGCGGCGGCTACTGCCAGTGCGCCAAGCTGCTGCGCTTCCCCGACAAGGCGGCCGTGGTGCTGGGTGAGGTCGCCGCACAGGTGAAGGAGCTGGGCGTCACCAAGGTATGCGGCCCCGCGATGGGCGGCATCGTAGTGAGCTATGAGCTGGCGCGGCAGCTTGGTGTAGAGAGCATCTTCACCGAGCGCAAGGACGGCGTCATGCAGCTTCGGCGCGGCTTCACCGCCGGCAAGGGCGACAAGATCCTCATCAGCGAGGACGTGGTGACGACGGGCAAATCCACCATGGAGACGGTGGAGGCGCTGACCGCCATGGGCGCCGAGGTCGTGGGTGTCGCGTGCATCGCGGATCGCACCAAGGGCGAAAGCGCGCTTTCCATGCCCATCTACAGCGCCGTCAAGCTGGATTTTCCCACCTACGAGGCGGACGCGTGCCCACTTTGCAAGGCGGGCATCCCCCTCGTCAAGCCGGGCAGCCGCGCGGAGCTGAAGGGGTAGGGGGAGCGCTGTTTCATAGCGAGAATCGTTCCGGCCGGAGCCTTTGGGCTTCGGCCGTCCTTTTTGCTTGCCTTTTCCGGCGGGATTGTTTACGATATACGAAAGACGTTTTGCTATAGCACGCCAAAGAACAGCATGCCAAGGAATAGTGCGCCAAAGACGCATCGATTAAGAGAACACGGACACAGGGAAAAAAGGAGTTTATATGCGAAACCGACGATTGCTCAGCATCCTGCTGGCACTTGCGCTGCTCATGGGCTTTGCCCTGCCCGCGCTTGCCATTCCCGCGCATCCTGGCCCCCGAACGCTCACCCAGCCCGACGGCACGACGATCGTTGCCTACATGCTGGGGGACGAATACCAGCGGTATTATGTGGACGCGGAGGGAACGCCGCTCGTAAAGGGCGCGGACGACTTCTACCGTGCGATGGACGTGAGCGCGGCGGGGGAGGGCGCATCGTTCAGTCAGTTTGCGGCCTTTGGGGCGCAGGCGCCGGCGCTGAACACGGCGCTTTTGCAAAGCGAGCGCGGTACGATCACGCTTTCCGGCGCGGGCGCGGTGCGGGAAACGCCCATGCTAGTGCTGGCCATCGGCTATGAGAACCAGGGGGAGGTTGACGAGCTGTATGAGCGCTGGCCCTGGCTAAGCACGACTGCGGAGGCTTGGGCGGCGACCGTATTTGGCGAGGAGCACAGCGTCAGGGATTACTACAGGGACGCCTCCAACGGGCGCTTCACCGTCGTGCCCGCTGCGGAAAGCGACGGCGTGCTTAACGACGGCGTGGTGATGCTGCACCTGCCGCACGACAGCCGGTATCGCCCGGACGAGGTCGGCGTGAACAGCCCGGATTACGATATTGCAAACAACAGGTGGCGCAAAAGCCAGATACCGGCAGAGTACTACCATGAGGACGATATGGAATACCAATGGTATGTGGGCTTTTCGGTGCTCGAGGCGCTGGAGCTTGCGCAGCAGTATGTGGATTTTGCAAGCTTTGACGTGAAGGCGCCCTTCGGGAAGCTCACCATGGACGAACTGATCGTCTATTGCCCCATCGCGGGCTACGAAAAGGCCAACGACGCGACGCTGCACCCCTCCGTGTGGGCCGTGCGCGCGACGCTGGAGGGCACGCTGGCCGTATATGATGAAAACGGCGACTACAGCACATGGGGGCCGGCCAAGCTTGGCGGGACGGGGCGGCAGGTCACGCTCGACGACTACATGATCAGCGGCGAATGGGATGTGCTGCGGTATGCGGACGGCACGGAGTATTATCACGAGATCGCCTCCTATGCTACGGCCTGCCATGAGCTGGGGCACATCCTGTCGCTGCCGGATCTATACAACACGAACGCCCGGAAGAAGGCGACCCTCAACGTGGGCGCCTTGAGCGTCATGGCGACGGGCTGCCTGGGGCGGCTTTGGGATAAGGAGAAGGATGCGACGGGCAAGATCGAGCCGACCTTCCTCGACGCGTGGTGCAAGGCGCGGCTGGGCTTCCATACGCCGGTCGCGGCCGCGCCGGGCGAGACCTATACCCTCTATGACGCGAGCCGGACGGCGGATTACAACATGCTGCGGCTGGACACCACCGATCCAAACGAATACTATCTGGTGGAAAACCGCCAGTACGCGGGCTACGATGAATTCATGCGCAGCGATTACGCGTACAGGCAGTGGGACAAGTTTCAGGACGAAAAGAGCACGCCCGGCGTTGTGGTCTGGCATATCCGCGAGGATATCAACGCGCGCTGGAGGGACGGGCAGGGCAGCAACGACATCAATACGCCGGAATACGGCTACGGCGTGATGCAGGAATTCGTCAAGGAGGGCAACGACGCGTATCCCTTCCGCACCAACGTGCAGGGGGAGACCTTCCTCTATGATGTGGGCGACGGCACGGTAGGCTCGCTGGAGGTGCTAAGCCCCAGCGGCGGCGAAATGCAGGTGCGCTATACGGTTCTAACGGAAAGCGACGACACGGGCGGCGCGTCCGGCGGCACGCCGTCGATGGGGGAGAGCGCCGCGCTTAGTACCATGCGGGGGACGGATACAAACGGCGCGCGCGTGACGCTTACGCGGCAGGCGCTGGATGAAAAGAGAGCCGATTTTCAGCTTTTGAAGGCGGCGGCGGGGACGCAGGCGGTGTTTGCGGCCTATGAGGTCAACGCCGGCGACTATACCAACGTGACCTTCCCGCTTTCCATCACCTTTGACGTGGGCGTCGCATACGCGGGCGAGACCTTCACGGTGCTGCACAAGATCAAGTCCGGCGCGATCCTGCGCTATACAGGCGTGGTGGACGCAGCGGGCAAGCTCACCATACAGGTCAACGAGCTTTCGCCCTTTATGCTGCTGCGTGGCAGAGCGGCGCACGCCGCCAGCACGGTCACCACCGTTCCCGCGACGGGCGGCACGGCAGGCGCGCTCGGGGCGCTGCCGGCGCTGGGGTGTATGCTGTGGGCTGTCGCCGTGGCAGAAACGCGCCGCCGTAAGCTATGAACGGGCGCATGCCGTTGACCGCGCGCAAAAGCCATTTACATTTCCACGCGCTCCATATATACTAAAGGGGACAGGAGAGTGAACGCCATGACGAATGAAGAAAAAATACTTGATATCCTTGCTTTGATGCAAAGCGAAATGCAAGGCATGGAAACGCGGCTTGAGAACAAGATGACAGAAGAAATACACGACGCCGAAGCGCGCATCAGCATGAAGATCGAAAATGAGGTTTCCCGAAAGATCGAGGCTCTTTTTGACGGCTATAAGCTGACCCACGAGAAACAGTGGGAGCTGGAACGCCGCATGAATGATCTGGAAAGGCAATTTGAGGAATTCAAGTCGCTGGTGCAGGCAGGCTAAGAAGGTTTTGAATAAAGCGCTCGTCAAAGCGCCCGTCAAACGACGGGCGCTTTGCTTATCGACAAAGGTCATTCGACCTTTGTCGATGGTTACAATTTGCAACTGTTCGCTACTCTCACGGTCGTTGCAAATTGCAGAGAAACCCTTGCTGCGCAAGGCCTTCCGCCCTCACCGCACATGTCGCTTCGGGCGGTTGAAAGTCAAGGGGTTTCGACCCCTTAACAATCCCTAAGGGGGTTTGTCGATGGTCTGAGCGCCCGTCAAACGACGGGCGCTTTGCTGTATCCCCTGTAAGCGGCCTTGCGGAACACGCTTTTTTATTACGAAGGCAGAGCCGTTCGCCCTTAATACCTAGGCGTCACGGTGTATGTGCCGTCCAGATACGCGCTAAGGCGCGCGAAGGTGTAGCGTTTGGAGGGGGAGAGCGTTTCGTTGTAGGCGAACAGCATCTCCAGCGCCTCTGCGGTGTTCTTGGCCGTGTCCGACATGTGCAGCACGAGGACGGCGCCCGGCTCAAGATTGGCGCGTATGTCACGGTAGAGCTGCGCGGGGTCGTCCTCCTCGTAATCGTGGGTGGAATAGCTGCCGGATACGATGTACTCCATGCCGATATCGAAGATGGCGCCCATGCTGTCCCGGCTCACGGCGAGCGTGGGCGGGCGGAATATCTTGGTCAGCACCGGCTTTCCCTCGTTCTCCAGATCGCCCACGATGCTTACAAGCTTATACCATGAGGTGATGACGTCCTCCTGCAGGACGGGCAGCGTTTCCGCGGACAGCGGGGAATAGGTCATATCCCCGTCGGGGTCTATGGCAAGCTGGAAATGCGAATTGGTGTGCGAGCCTATGTCGTGCCCCTCCTGCGCGATGGCGCGAAGGAGGTTGGCGTTGTTTTCGACGTAGTTGGTGGCCACAAAGAAGGTGCCCTCCGCGTTGTATTTGTCCAGCACGTCCAAAAGCTTGGTCACGGAAACGTCGCTGCCCCAGTCGTCAAAGGTGAGGAAAACGACGCGGTCGTCGGTCTCCACAAGGCCGTCCGTGTTGAGCCGCCCGCGCTCGTTGTCCGTAAAGCCGGGCAGGTTGTCGCTGTAGCGCGCCGACGGCGTGCCGATATAGTGATAGGCGATGGCCTCCATCTGCGCCTGCGCGCCGGGCAGACGCCCTGTGTCCACGGCGTCCATGCCGGGCAGCCATTTGTCCGCGGGCACGGGGAAGGTATAGAGCTCGGCTTCGTTGGAGAGCACCGCGTTGACGGTCTTGATGCGATAGATGCTGTGCGTGTTCACCTCCCGCACCATGCGCGAGAGCATGCCCGGATCGGCATAGACGCCGCGCCTGAAATGCACGACCTGCCCGCGCATGAGATAGAAGTTCGCAAGCGCATCGCCAAAGAGCGACTGCATGACGGCAGGCGCGTCCGTCGCGTCCGCGTATTCGTCGCGCACGATATCGTTCTGATAGCTGATCAGCGAGAAGCCTGCGGCGCTTGCCGCCTCGCGCGCCGCCTCCGAAACGCGGGTGAGTATGGCGATGGCGCGGCTTTGCGGCGCGCCGTATTCCTCGGAAAGACGCCGGCTGTCGTTGAGCATGCGCGAGCATATGCCGTAAAAATCTGCGCCGCTTTGCGGGATAACGCGCGGTATGATCTCATGCCCGCGCGAAAGTATTTCGGGTATCTGCGCGGCGGAGGACTGTATTTCCTCCGTGGTGAGCGCAAAGGACGCCTTGGCGTCGATTTCGTCCAGCGTGTTGAGCAGCGAATGAAGCTCGCCGTCGCTGCTTACGCCGGAAAAGAGGAAGCTTGCGGCCTTTTCCGTCGTGCGCACGCTCCGAAGGACGGGGGAGAGGCCGCCGTCGTTCTTTTCGCGCAGCGCTACGGTCTCCTGTAGATAATCCGCCTCGGCGTTCGCCCGTATCAGCCATTCGCTGATGAGCAGGATGCGCTCGTTGGCGGAGAGCAGCGACATGTCCACATGATCCGCGTCGGGCGGGATGTCCTCCTGCTTATCGACGGCGGGCTTGGCCTCCGGCGGCTTTTCGTCTATGACGGGAGCTTCCAGCTCTTCCGAGATGTTCATGTTGACAAAGGCGCCAAGGCTGCGCGTGTTGACATAGCGCTGCACGGAGGAGAAGGAGGAGAAGCTTAAAAGGTCAAGGTTGTAGGGCGTGTCGATGGCGCTCTCCAAGCCCGCGGCATAGGCCGCCTCCAGCACGGCGTCGGTATATTGTGTGTTCAGCGTCTTGAGCGTGACGGGGATGGCGTTTGCAAGGTCGCGCGTGATGGCGTTGGTTTGGCAGAAGGAGGAGACGAGCGTTTCCTGCGTCGCGTCCTCCAGATGCGTTTCCCCCCGCAGACCCCGGCTGCCCAGCCGATGCCCGCGCCGCAAGAGGTCTTGGATAAAGGTGCCGGATTCGGCCGCGTCGATGCCGGAAAGGCAGAAAACGGCCTTCATATCGTATTTGTCCAGCTGATCGAGTATCTGGCGCATGACCTCGGTGTTGGATACGCCGGAAAACACCAGCTTGATCTTAAAATCCGTCTCGTCGCTTTGCGTAAGGCGTTCCGCCTTGCCGCTGCCCAGCCTTGCAAGCGCCGCGTCCACATCCGTGCGCGCGTCGTACACGGGCACGGCAAGCGAGCTTACATAATCCGCCTGTCGGCTTAGATAGATAAGCAGCGCTATGAGCAGCGCAAGCCCCAGCCCCACGCCCAGCAGGATGCGGATCTGCGTGCGCATGGAGAGCAGCTTGATCGGTTTGCGGTTGTTGCGTTTCTTTTCCATTTTGACTTTATCGCCTTTCGCGCCGTCGCCTTGGGGGGTGAGATTCAATACTGCGTCTGCACCAGCGCGTGCCTGACGTAGGCGTATCGCCCGTCGTCGGCGCAAAGCAGCCATTCGGGGGAATAATAGCCGCTCAGGATGCGAAGCGTTTCGCCCGCCGCCGCCTCGCCCGCGCTTTCGCTGTTCTCATCGGGCGCTGTGTGCAAAACGGCGTTGCCTGTGAGCGTGAGCGGCAGGCTGCCGCTTATGAGCAGCGCGCTTTCATGCACATACATGCTTTGCGCCTGATATTCCACCTCGTACCACGCGCCGCTGCGGGAGGGTGCGTTAAGCGCCGTGCCGCCGGGGATGTGCGCAAGCACGCGCCCCTTGCGGGAGGGGAGGTCGCGGCCGCTGATGATGACCTGCCGCTTTACGGTCGTGACCTGCATAGGCCCCGCGGCCGCCTCGCAAAACGCCGCAAAGCGCGAAAGCTGCGCTGCGTACAGGGCGTACGCCGCTTCGTTGAGATGCAGATACGCGTCGCTGCAAAGGGCGGGATCCAGCGCGCCGTCCTTTGCGACCACGCCGGAAAGATCGAGAAAATCCGCGCCGTGCGTGTGCGCAAGCGCCATAAGGCCGGCGTTGATCTCCTTGAGCTTTGCGTTGCTGAAGCTCTCCGTCTGGCGTTCTGCGATGATGGGGGGCAGCGCCTGCACGATCAGGCGCGCGTCGGGCAGCGTTTCGCGCAGGGTGGAAAGAAGCGCGGCATAGCGATCGAGCAGCGCCGCAACCTCGTCCGTCGCGTCGTTGGTGCCAAGCAGCACAAACACCTTGCCCGGCTCCATCCTTTGCAGGCTCTTAAAGGGGGCTTGCCGCCTGTTTCTGTAGAGGGGATGCTTTTCAAAGCCGTCCGGCTGGTAGGGGTCGGAAAGCGTATAGCCGATCTCCGCCAGAAACTGCGCTTCGCCCAGGCACGGCGTGCCGGCGTCGCGCTGCTTTTGCGCGTAATCCGCAAGCCCTACCGTGAGCGAATCCCCGAAAAACACCGCGTCGGAAAAGAAATCATCCGCGGGGGCGGCGAAGGCGGGGCAGGGGAAGCAGGCCGCGCACAGGCACAGCGCGAGCAGCGCGGACAAGGGTTTACGCGGGCGTTTTAAAATGGACATGCCTGCCCTCCTTTTCTAAAGCCGTGTCGGGCGCTTATGCGGCGGGCGCTTCGCCTGCCGTCTCCTCCAATGCCGCGATGGGCGCCCACGCGCCCGCGGCGCATGCCTCGCGCGCATAGGTGTAGAGTGCGTCGATCCACGCCTGCGCGCCCGCCTCGTTGATGTGCACATACTGGTCGGAGGAGAAGGCGGGCTCCATGCCCGCGCCGCCGTTTTTCAAGGCGGTCGCAACGTCGATGAAGCCTGCGCCGCTCTGCTGCGCGAGCGTTTTGAGCTCTGCGTTGAGCGCGTCGAGCGTGGCGTTGGAGAGCTGCGCCGTCTCCCGCGCCGCCACGATGGGCGTGCAGGACTGGACGTAGAGCCGTATATCCGGCGCGCTTGCCTTGACAAGCGATAAAAGCGTCTTATAGGGGGCGATCACGTCGGCGGGCGATTTGCCCGCGCAGTCGTTGGTGCCCAAGAGGATGAAAAGCGCCTTCGCCTCCGTCGATGCAAGCAGCTCCGGCACGGTCATGGCTCTGCCGCGATAGCGCAGCGCCGCTTCGCCGTCCGTCACGACGTCGCTGCACGCGGCCTCAAGGCTAAAGCTCTTGGCGGTGACGAACTTGGCGTCGCCCAAGAGACGGGGCTGATCCTTGCGCTTTTGCACCATATAGTTTTGCAGCCCCTGCGTGATGGAATCCCCGATAAACAGGCCGCCGTCAAAGAATTCGTCGTAATAGCCGCTGTCGAGGGCGGGAAGCGTCGAGACGTCCACGGCCTGCGCCGGCTGCGCGCTTTGGGCGGGCGTTTCGGCCTCCGCGGGGGCTTGCGCCTCGCTTTGGGC
>JAUNJX010000088.1 GCA_030533005.1 Clostridia bacterium
ATACAATAAGGACGATACAATAAGGGTGGTGCGGCATGGATTCTCAAAGGATAACCGTTTCGGCAAAAATAGGCGCGGACGTCTTTCGCCGCTTTGCGATCTTTGATACGCTGCGCCTGAAAAAGCGCTGGCGATCCCCGCTTCTGTTCGCACTGATACTTTCGGCCTGCGCCTGCGTCTGCTTTTTCATGCGCGCGCGCCGCGAGGGCGCACTCCTGCTTGGGTTTGTGCTCTTGGGTGTGGGGCTGGGGCTGCCCGCGACCTATTTCCTGAATTTTTACCTGTCGCTGCAAGCACAGTGCAAAAAGATGAGGCTGGATCAGCCGCGCCTTGCCTATACGCTGACGTTCACGCCCGTGGGCGTGCATGCTTCCACCGAACGGGAGCAGGCGGATTATGCGTGGGAGCAGCTCTACCGCGCCTATCGCGTGGAGGGCTGTACATACCTTTATCCCATACCGGCGCGCGTCTTTCTCCTGCCCGAGGGGCAGGCGGACGCGCCGGACGACGCGCTTTGGGTCATGCTCCAAGAGCGGCTTCCCGCCGGGTGCGCCGTGGATTGCAGGAAATAAACGGCCGTTGTTCGCTGCGTCGGGTCTGTTGATCGGCGCGGATTATTTTGGATTGGAATTTCGTAATTCTTTTTTTATAAACCATCTTGTTTTCTAGTATGCAAGTATTATAATAGAAATGGTATATAACGGTCTTACACTTTGCATATCACCATCATTACCGCAAGAGGAGGATACATAGCATGCACACAGTCCTGCAACGCATATACGAGATCGGTATCGTGCCGGTCATCGCCATCGACGACGCGGCGCTTGCCGTGCCGCTGGGGAAAGCCTTGGCGGCGGGCGGCATCCCGGCAGCCGAGGTGACCTTCCGCACCGCCGCGGGGGAGGAAGCCATCCGGCAGATCGCCGCAGGTTGCCCCGAGGTGCTCGTGGGCGCGGGCACCGTGCTCAATGTGGAGCAGGGCCGGCGCGCGATCGCCGCCGGCGCGCGCTATATCGTTTCCCCCGGCTATAATGAAGAACTGGTCGCCTTCTGCCAAGAGCAGGGCGTACCCGTGCTGCCGGGCTGCGTCAACGCGTCGGATATGACCCGCGCCGTCAACGCGGGGCTGGAGGTCGTCAAGTTTTTCCCCGCGGAGCAATCCGGTGGTCTTGCCTTTCTCAAGGCGCTTGCGCCGGTGTTTCCCAAGCTCCGGTTCATGCCCACCGGCGGCGTGAACGCGCAAAACCTGCTGGAATACCTGCGGTATGAGCGCATCGTCGCCTGCGGCGGCACATGGATGGTGAAAAAAGATCTTATTCAAGGGGAGCGTTGGGCGGATATCACGCGCATCTGTCAAGAGGCGGTGCAGAGCATGCTGGGCTTTTCGCTACACCATGTCGGCATGAACTGCGCCGACGAAGCGGACGCTATGCGCACGGCGGACGCGATAAGCGCATGCTTTGGCTTTTCGCAAAAATCGGGCGGCAGCTCATTGTTTGTAGATACCTGCGTCGAGTGCATGAAAGCGCCGTTCCGCGGCACGCACGGGCATATCGCCATCGGCGTGAACAATGTGGATCGCGCCGTTTACCACATGCTCCAGCAGGGCGTCCGCTTTGACGAGGGCACGAAAAAAACGGATGACACAGGGAGAACAAAGGCCATCTATCTTGCGGACGAGATCGGCGGCTTTGCGTTCCATCTGGTACAAAAGTAAAGGAAGGGGTACAAGGATATGGGGAGGATCATCACCTTTGGCGAGATCATGCTGCGGCTTGCGCCAAACGGCTACTGCCGCTTTTTCCAGAACGACCAAATGCAGGCTACCTTCGGCGGGGGCGAGGCCAATGTTGCGGTGTCGCTGGCCAATTACGGCATGGACGCAGCGTTTGTGACCAAGCTGCCCGCGCACGCGATCGGACAGGGCGCTGTAAACGCCCTGCGGCAGTACGGCGTGGATACATCGCTTATCGTGCGGGGCGGCGAGCGCGTGGGCGTCTATTATTTGGAGAAGGGCGCGTCCCAGCGTGGCAGCGTGTGTATTTACGACAGGGCGCATTCCGCGATACAGGAAGCCCTTCCATCGGATTTTGACTGGGACGCCATCTTTGAAGGCGCGGATTGGTTTCATTTCACCGGCATCACGCCCGCGCTGGGAAGCAACCTCGTGCAGATCTGCAAGCAGGCGTGTGAAGCCGCAAAAAAGCGCTGCGTAAAGATATCCTGCGATCTCAATTATCGCGGCAAGCTTTGGACGCGGCAGCAGGCGGGCGAAGCCATGGGCATGCTTTGCCAATATGTGGACGTATGCATCGCCAACGAGGAGGACGCAAAGGATGTGTTCGGCATCGAAGCCGCGGGCTCGGACATTACGGGCGGCAAGCTCGAAAGAGAGGGGTACCGTTCGGTCGCGGCGCAGCTCATGGCGCGCTTTGGCTTTGAAAAGGTCGCCATCACGCTTCGCACCTCTTTTTCCGCCAACGATAACGACTGGGCGGGCATGCTCTATGACGGCAAGGACTGCTGCTTCTCCAAGACCTATCACCTGCATATCGTAGACCGCGTGGGCGGTGGGGACAGCTTTGGCGGCGGACTGATCTACGCGCTGCTCTCGGGCAAGGACACGCAGGCGGCGGTGGAATTTGCGGTGGCGGCGTCGGCGCTCAAGCATTCCATCGAGGGAGACTTCAACCGCGTATCCGTCGCGGAGGTCGAAAAGCTGGCGGGCGGCGACGCTTCGGGCAGGGTACAGCGATAAGCGCGGCCGGATAAAGAGAAAGGAGAACCCCATATGCCTAAAATACAAAAGAACCAACGCTGGATCGCGCATGCGGATGCGGAAGCCGTGGCGGCGGCGCCGGGCGTTACGCGCCGCGTGCTTGCCTATACCGATGCGCTGATGTGCGTGGAAAATCACTTTCAGACGGGCGCTGTGGGCAGCCTGCACAGCCATCCCCACACACAGATCACCTATGTTGCCTCCGGCGTGTTCCGCTTCACCATCGAGGGTGAGGAGCGCACCGTGCATAAGGGCGACGCCATGCTCAAGCTCGACGGCGTGGAGCACGGCTGCGTATGCGTGGAGGAGGGTGTGCTGCTGGATATCTTCAACCCCATGCGGGTGGATTTTGTATAATGCTCCCTTAGGCGCGCGCAAAATATCGGCAAAGGTCATTCGACCTTTGCCGATGTTTGTTTGGCGCTTTAGCGACAATAAACCACCAGCTATGCTGGTGAGAATAAGAGATTT
>JAUNJX010000003.1 GCA_030533005.1 Clostridia bacterium
TTGCGCAAGGGGTTATAGCTCAGCTGGTCAGAGCGCTACGTTGACATCGTAGAGGTCGTTGGTTCGATCCCAACTAATCCCACCAAAATCCTGTGGTGTGCGTTATCCCTCGGTTATAAACCCACAGTATAACGCCGGGAGCGTGTGTCAATAGGCCGATGTTGCTTTGATTTTATCTTAGTAAGCAAGAGCCGTTGCAGCGCACCCACCTGCCTTTGAGGCGGGTGTTATGGCGAGGGACGGACGGCACTCTGGGATTTCCTTTACAAAAGCGTGTTGCGGAATTGTGTAATGGTAGCACCTACGACTCTGACTCGTATTGTCTAGGTTCGAATCCTAGTTCCGCAGCCAAGAGAAAATCCCCGAATCTTCTAAGGTTCGGGGATTTTACTATGCAAGGGACAGGAGATAAAAACAAGCGTTTTCTAATAAATTTCTAACATGGATTGTTTAGAATACTCTCTAAAGCCTTGACTGCGCCCGATTGCATATCGGTCATAACATGGGAATAGATATCCAAGGTTATGCCGATGCACGAATGTCCGAGCATAGCCGAAACGATTTTCGCAGGCTGTTCCGCACGAAGCAGCAGCGTGGCATTTGTATGTCGCAGATCGTGAAAGCGAATATCGGGCAGATTGTATTTTGACAGTATTTCTTTGAATCTGTATTGAATCGCATACGGAGTAAAAGGCGTCCCATCCTCTCTACAATTCACAAGGTTGTATGGATTAAACCCTTCTCCAAATGCCTCGCTAAATTGCCTCTGTTTCATTTTATGCTCGTTAAGGCAATTCCACATCGTGTCAGAAATGCGTAACGTCCTACGGCTGTTTTTGGTCTTTGTATCGCTTATCACAAATTGACCCTTAATAAGATTGGCCGATCTTCGAATACTCACGGTACGGTTATCAAAGTCCACATCATCCCATTGCAACGCCAATACTTCTCCGCGCCGTAAACCTAACACAAGTGCAAGAAGCACAGGCATATAAATCTCCGTTTCCTCGCAAGCCGAAATAAGACGGCGCGCTTCCTCCGGCATCAGAGGTTCGACCTCAAATTTCGATTTAACGGGCGGTTCAACAAAGTCCGCAGCATTTCTTGGAATAATCTGCGATTTCACAGCACTTACCAAAGCTCTATGCAGTGTATTGTGCACATACCGAACGCTAGTACCCGATAACCCGCTCTGTGCTAAATCATCATAGAGATACTGAACATCCTTAGGTTGAAGATCAGAAAGCTTTATCTTACCTATGCGTGGAATAATGTGCTTTTCGATATTCACTCTGTACCCGATAACAGTATTCGTCGCAAGACGGGGAACGCAATACGCATCCAGCCAGTGAAGTAAATATGCAGTTACCGTAGATGTATCAACATTTCGTACGAACTGATTTTCCAATTCATCCAACCGAGCACGCAACGCCTTTTCGGCTTCTTTCTTGGTGTCAAAACCGCCTTCCCATTTTTGCTTCCATTTTCCGTTTGCATCTTTGCCGATGTAATAAACGATATACCAGCGATTGTTCTTCTTAGTTACTGTACCTCTCATGCTAAACCTCCTTTTGTCGCTGATTCAAGCCAAAGAAAAAACTTTGCTCTTGGAATTACACGTTTTTTCCCTACTTGGATATAGGGGACAGTGTTAGATCGAAGAAGTTTGTACATAGTGCCTACGCTAACTCGTATTGTCTAGGTTCGAATCCTAGTTCCGCAGCCAAGAGAACCAAAAGCGCCCTGCCAAGGGCGCTTTTTGGTTCTCGCTGAATATTTGAAAAGCATTGAAGGCATCCTGTCTGGCCGTCGCAAAATATCGGGTGCATCCCTTGCGGTGCGCCATAAAAAAAGTTATAATTGATATTATGCAAAAAGAATGTAATGTGCCGGTTTCGGCAGTCAAACACAATGCGGCGGTTGCCGCGCAGATCGCCACGCGCATGGCGGCGCTTGGCAAAACGTACCATATCGAAGCGTATGGTTGCCAGATGAACGCCCACGATGCGGAAACCATGGCGGGTATTTTTTTGTCCATGGGCTATAAAAAGGCTTCTTCGTTGCAGGACGCGGACGTGATCGTATTCAACACCTGCTGCGTGCGGGAGCATGCCGAAAAACGCGTTTTCGGCAATATTGGCGCGCTAAAAAAGAGGAAGGACGAAAACCCCGACCTCAAGATCATCGTTTGCGGCTGTATGCCCCAGCAGCGCGAGGTGGCGGAGCGCATGTACAAGCGCTTTCCCTTCGTGGATATGATCGTGGGCACCAACGAGCTGTATATGCTGCCCGAACTGTTCCAGCGCATTTTAGAGGGAGAGCGCATCCTGCATGTGGTGGATATCGACGGCGAGATCGCGGAGGGGTTGCCTATCCATCGTGAAGGCACGTTTTCCACATGCGTAAATATCATGTACGGGTGCAACAATTTCTGCACTTACTGCATCGTGCCCTATGTGCGCGGGCGTGAGCGCTCCCGTACTTCCGCCGATATCCTGCAGGAGGTTCGCAACGTAGCCGCAGAAGGCTTTAAGGAAGTGATGCTGCTTGGGCAAAACGTAAATTCCTATGCGGGTGACGATGGTACGGTGCACTTTCCGCAGCTGCTTGCCATGGTCAACGGTATCGAGGAGATCAGCCGCATACGCTTTATGACCTCGCATCCCAAGGATCTTTCACCTGCGTTGATCGATGCGATCGCCTCCTTGGATAAGCTTTGCAAGCACATTCATCTGCCCGTGCAGTCCGGCAGCGACAGGATCTTACATGCCATGAACCGCCATTATACGCGGGCAGACTATTTGCGAATCGTAAGGATGTTGCGGGAGAAGGTGCCGGAAATTGAAATAACGACGGATATCATTGTAGGCTTTCCCGGGGAAACCGAAGCCGATTTCCAAGACACACTCTCCCTTATGCGAGAGGTGGATTACGCCGCCGCCTATACCTTTATGTATTCTAAGCGCAAAGGCACAAAGGCCGCCGCCATGCCGGAGCAGGTGGAGGAGGAAACCAAGAAAAGGCGCTTGCAGGAGCTCAATGCCTTACAGGCAGAGCTTTTGCAAAAGGGAAATGCCCGCTTTATCGGCACACGCGGCACCGCTCTAGTCGAGGGTTGCGACCATAGGAGTGCGTCCATGGCATACGGCAGGCTTGGCAATAACAAAATGGTGTATTTTCCGGGCGACGAAAGCCTGGTAGGGCAAATGGTCGACGTAATCGTGACCCAAACGCAGACCAATTCCCTCATTGGCCGTATCGCAACCGAAACAAACAGATAGAAAGGCAAGAACTATGATTATCGAAAAAGCACGCGAGCTTGGTCTCGCCATCAGCGAATCCCCCGAGTTCGTTTCCATGATGGAAGCACGCAAAAAAGTAGACGGCGACCCGGTGATCTCCGGTATGATCGGTCAATATTCCGATATGCAGAAAAACATCACCGAGATGCTGGAAGCCTCCGATATCGACGCGCAGGCCATACGCAGCATGACCGCCCAGATGGAGGAAATACAGGGTACGCTGCTTTCTACGCCCGAGTTTGTCAAAGCTATGGAGACCCAGAACGATTTCCAGCAGCTTATGGAACGCGTAAACGCGGAGATCGGCGCCTGCATCGGCGCACCCGCACAGGATGAGGACGCCGAACATGGCTGTTCCGGCCACTGCAGCTCCTGCGGCGGCTGCAAGCACTGATCGAACAGGAATTGAGGTCGTTCCATGCCCGCTAACGTCACCCCCATGATGCAGCAATATCTCACGCTCAAGGAGAAATACAGCGATTGTCTGCTGTTTTTCCGCTTGGGCGATTTTTACGAAATGTTCTTTGAGGACGCCATCACGGCCTCCCGGGAGCTTGAGATCGTGCTTACGGGGCGGGATTGCGGTTTGGAGGAGCGCGCGCCTATGTGCGGCGTCCCGTATCATTCCGTAAGCTCTTATGTCAATAAACTGATCGATAAAGGCTACAAGGTCGCCATATGCGAGCAGTTGACCGACCCTGCGGACAGCAAAGGGCTGGTGGAACGCGACGTCATCCGCATCATCACGCCGGGCACGATCATCGAAGAATCCTTTCTTGCCGAAGGAAAAAACAACTACATTGCCGCCTTGTATCTTGACGGCGCGCATGCGGGGCTTGCCTATTGTGACGTATCTACGGGCAGCTTTTTTATGCTGGAATTTGCGGAGGAGAATTGGATGGGGCAGATCGCGGACGAACTTGCCCGCATCATGCCTACGGAGATCATCGCAAACGACGCGCTGTTTTTACAGGAAGCCTTTGTAGCCAAGCTGCAGGCAACCTATTACATGCAGTGCTATGACAATTGGGCCTTTGCGCACGATCAGGCGTATACAAGGATTTTGGGGCATTTTAAGGTGTCCTCGTTGGATGGTTTCGGCTGCGAGGATATGCGTTGCGCCGTCTCCGCCGCCGGTGCGCTGATCGCTTATTTGGAGGAAACACAGAAAAACACATTGGCGCATATTCGCCGCATCCGTCCCGTAAGGCGGAGCGCCTATATGCAGCTTGACGTTTCCACGCGACGGAACCTTGAGCTTACGCAGCCCATTCGCACGGAGGGCAGCAAGAAAAACACGCTGTTGTATTTGCTGGACAAGACCTGCACGTCTATGGGCGCACGGCAGCTTCGCACATGGATCGATCAACCCCTGCAGCGTCCGGACGATATCGCGCTGCGTCTGGACGCCGTAGAGGAGCTTTTTTCCCAGCGCATAAAAGCGGAGACCCTGCGTGACGCGTTGGATTCCGTGTACGATATCGAGCGCCTTTGCAGCCGCATCGCTTACGGTACGGTCAATCCCCGGGACTGCGACGCGCTGCGTAAATCGTTGGCAAAGCTCCCGGCCATATTGGAGGTTCTATCCACGCTAAAGGCGGAGGCGTTCGCACAGGCCGGACATGCCATCGATCCCATGCCCGACATTGCGGCACTTCTCTGCGACGCGATCATTGACGAGCCGCCTGTGAGCGCCAAGGAAGGCGGCGTCATCCGCGACGGTTATAACGAAAAGGTGGACGAATACCGTGCAGCTTCCCGCAACGCAAAAACGTGGCTTGCCCAAATGGAAGCCAAGGAGCGGGAAAGCACGGGCATCAAAAATCTGCGCATCAATTTCAACAAGGTATTCGGTTACTATATCGAAGTGACCAAATCCTATCAAAACCTCGTACCCTATACCTATCAGCGCAAGCAAACGCTGGTGGGCTCCGAACGCTACATCACGCCGGAGCTTAAGGAGCTGGAGGAGACCATACTGGGCGCGGAGGAAAAATGTATCGCATTGGAAGGAACGCTGTTTGGCGAGCTTTGCCAAACGCTGCTTGATTGCATCGACCGCCTTCAAATCAACGCCAGATGTATAGCCGCCTTGGACGTATACCAGTCCCTTGCAGCGGTAGCTTTCAACAACAATTACTGCAAGCCTAAAATATGCGCCAAGGGCAAGCTTGAGATCGTTGACGGGCGGCATCCCGTGGTAGAGCAGGGTCTTAAGGACGGCTTTATCCCCAACAACACGTTGCTCGACGAGAAGGAAAACCGCCTGCTGATCCTCACAGGCCCCAACATGGCAGGAAAAAGCACCTATATGCGGCAGGTCGCGCTCATCACGCTCATGGCGCATGTCGGCAGCTTTGTACCGGCTCGTTCCGCCCGCATCCCCATCACGGATCGCATTTTTACCCGGGTAGGCGCCTCGGACAATCTCGCGTCCGGCCAAAGCACCTTTATGGTGGAGATGAGCGAAATGTCCAACATCCTCAACAACGCCACGCCGGAAAGCCTGCTCATCATCGACGAGATCGGGCGCGGCACCAGCACCTTTGACGGGCTGAGCATCGCGTGGGCTGTGCTTGAGCACATTGCCGACAGGGAAAAATGCGGCGCAAAGACGCTTTTTGCCACTCACTATCACGAATTGACCGAGCTTGAGGGAAAGCTTCCTGGCATCAAGAATTATCGCATCTCCGTCAAGGAGGTGGGGGAGGATATCATCTTTCTTCGCAAGATCGTGCGAGGGGGCGCCGACAAAAGCTTTGGCGTGCAGGTCGCGCGCCTTGCAGGGCTGCCCGACGGCGTGATCAAGCGCGCCAAGGAGATCCTCGCGGAGCTTGAAAAGGCCGATATCAATCAGGACACGCTGTTATTGGAGCTGCCCGGTACGACGCATCAAATGACGCTTTTTGGTTCCACAGCGCCCGATGAAATCATGGAGGAGCTCAAAAAGCTCGACATGGACGCCCTCACGCCACGAGAAGCGCAGGGCATACTCTACGATCTGCATATTCGCGCCAAACTGAGGTAAATACATGGAAATCATCCGCGTACTCGACACGCATACAGCCAATCGCATCGCCGCGGGAGAGGTGGTGGATCGCCCCGCATCCATCGTCAAGGAGCTGGTGGAAAACGCCATCGACGCGGGAGCCTCCCATATCGTCATCGAAGCGAACGGCGGCGGTATCGACCTTATCCGCATACGCGACGACGGCTGCGGTATGTCCGAAAAAGACGCCGTGACAGCATTTGCAAGGCACGCCACCAGCAAGATACATACGGCCAGCGACTTGGAGGATATCGGCACGCTTGGGTTTAGGGGCGAAGCGCTTGCTTCTATCGCCGCCGTATCCCGCGTCACACTGCGCACCAAAATGCAGGATGCGGAAAACGGCGTCTGCGTGCGTATCCACGGCGGCGAAATCGTGGAAAACGCGCCCACTGGCTGCGCGGACGGTACGCTTTTCCTGGTGGAAAACGTGTTTTACAACACGCCCGCGCGCTTGAAATTCCTCAAAAGCGCCCGCACGGAGGCCGCCATGATCAGCGATTACGTTTCCCGCATGATGATGGCCTATCCGCAGATCGCCTTCAAGCTCGTGCAGAACGACAGAACCATATACCAGTCCGCAGGCGACGGCGATCTTTTGCAGGTGCTGGGCTGCGTCTACGGCAAGGATACGCTGCCGCACCTGAAGCCCCTTTCCTTCGACGACGGCTATATCCGTTTGCAGGGCTATGCGGGTACGGCGCAGGCGGCGAAAAACAATCGCCTTGCACAGTCCTTTTTCATCAACCATCGCTATATTAAATCACAGAAGCTGTCCTTCACCGTGCAGCGCGCCTATGATACGCGCCTTATGTCGGGTCGTTTCCCGCTCATCGTGATGGATATGTGTATCTCTGGCCGCGAAATCGACGTCAACGTGCATCCAAACAAGCTGGATGTGCGCTTTAAGCAGGAGGATCGTGTGATGCACGCGGCGTATGCCGCCGTACGCGCCGCGCTGGGCACAGCGGAGATACCCGCCATGCTCAAGCAGGACGTCATGCCGACGCCCCGCGAAATATGGTTCGGCCATTCGGCCGAAAACAAGGTCGGCGTTTCGCAGGAGGCGGGAATCGAGGCCGAAGCACGGCCATCCGCCGCTTCCTATATGCTGCAAGCGCAGCAGCCGCAACCGGGCGCAGCCTATGTGCGGGAACCCGCCGTACAGGCAAGCACAGCCGTTGACGACAGCAGGTACAGCGCGCATGCCGCGCCAGACATCCCCGTATTCACGATTTTGCCGTCCCGTGCGGCCGCTTCGCCCATGCCGCAGCCCGATTCCGCACCCGCCGCGCCAAACCCCGTACAGACGGAATTTACGACTGCGCCCTATCAGGTGATCGGGCAGCTTTTTAACTGCTACCTCATCATTCAGCAGGGGGAAGCCGCTTTCTTTATCGACCAACACGCCGCACATGAACGAAAGCTGTACGAGCAGATGATGCAAAAGGGTCTGCACGCGGACGCGCAGATACTGCTTACGCCGCATATCGAGACCCTGTCCGCCGCCGAATACGCCATCCTTCCCGCGCATATAGAGGACTTCCGCGCGCTGGGCTTTGATATCGAGGACTTTGGCTCCATGAGCGTCAGCATCCGCGCCGTACCGCATATCTTTGGTAAGCCGCAGGCCGTATCCTTCCTGCACGATGCACTGGATATGCTGGAAAGGAAAGAGAAGCTCAGCACGGCCGAGCTTAAGCGCAGCGCCATCATCCAGCAGGCCTGCAAGCATGCCATCAAGGCGGGCGCCATATTGGATGAGATGCAGATACGCGAGCTTTTGGATGATTTTCAGGCAAACGGTGTGCCCTTGACCTGCCCGCACGGTCGCCCTGTGATGATGCAAATGCAAAAATCGGAATTTGAAAAGCTTTTTAAGAGGCTGGTCTAGCTATGGATCATGCAAGACCGCTTCCCATCGGCGTGATACTGGGTCCCACCGCCAGCGGCAAGACCGCGCTGTCCGTGGAGCTTGCCAAGCGCCTGAACGCGGAGATCGTCTCCGCCGATTCCATCCAGCTCTATCGCGGCATGGATATCGGCTCCGCCAAGCCTACCGTGGAGGAGCGGCAGGGGATACCGCATCATTTGTTGGACGCCGTGGATATCGGCACGCCGGATTTCAGCGTCGCAGCCTATCAAAAGCTGGCGTCCACCGCGATACGGGAGATTGCGGCACGGGGAAAATTTCCTTTGATCGTAGGCGGAACGGGGCTCTACATTAACGCCTTGGTGTATCCGCTTTCCTTTACGGAAATACCTGCGGACGTGGCGTTGCGCGACGCGCTTACGGCGCAGGAGGCGCAGACGCCTGGCAGCCTGCACCAAAGGCTTTGTGCCGTCGATCCCGCCTCCGCGGCAAGGCTGCACCCCAACGATACCAAGCGGCTTGTTCGCGCCTTGGAGGTCTACACGCTCACAGGTAAGCCCATAGGGGCGTTCGGCGGGGATTTTGCAAACGCCGCGCACACGCCTATCCCATATGAACCCCGCATGATCGGCCTGACCATGCCCCGCGAGCAGCTCTACGCGCGCATCGATCTGCGTGTGGACGCCATGATGCAGTCCGGGCTTCTCAAGGAGGTGCGGCAGCTCGTTTCCCTTGGCTATACGCCGGATACGCCCGCTATGCAGGGGCTGGGATATAAGCAGCTGTACAAATATCTACAGGGCGAATACACCCTTGACGAGGCGATTGAGACCATCAAACGGGAGACACGGCGCTTTGCCAAGCGCCAAATGACATGGTTCAAACGGGATAAGCGCATCCATTGGCTAAACACCGCAGAGCAAACGCAGCAGCAGCTTTTAGATGAAGCGCAATGCATACTGGAAGGGACGAAAGGATAGGGTGAAGCATGGCGAAGCAACAGGAAAACGTGCAGGACACATTTCTAAATAAAGCGCGCAAGGAAAGTGTTCCCGTCACCATACACGTCATCAACGGCTTTCAGATCAAAAACGCCGTCGTCAAAAGCTATGACAGCTTTGTCGTCCTTATCGAAGTGGATAAGCAGCAGATGATGATCTACAAGCATGCAATATCCACCATAACCCCCGCCAAAACCATCGTTTTGCGCGATGAGAAGGAAGAACAATGATATGGAAGCATATATAAAAGAAGCCGAACGGGAGCTGCGCCCCGTTTTTGAAAGGATAGAGGAGATCGAGTACGCCAATCAGGCGCGCGTGCTTTCGGCGTTTCAGGAGGAACGGGTAGCGCTGCGCCACTTTGCGCCCACCTCCGGCTATGGCTATGATGACATCGGGCGGGATACGCTGGATCGCGTTTTTGCCCGCGCGCTGCAGGCGGAGGATGCCTTGGTGCGACCGCAGATCACCTCCGGCACACAGGCTATCTTTACCGCGCTCTCCGGCCTTTTGGAGCCGGGCGACGTCATGCTTTCCGTTACCGGAAAGCCCTATGATACGTTGGAATCCGCCATCGGCATCACCGGAAACGAACGTGGCTCCCTGCAAAGACAGGGCGTTGTATACAGGCAGGTGGAGCTAAAGGACGGCCAATTGGATACGGACGCCGCTATCGCCGCGCTGGACGAACGTGTGCGTGTGCTGTATTTTCAACGCTCCCGTGGCTATGCATGGCGCAACGCCATTCTGCCCGCAGATATGCGCGAAACCTTTCAAAGGCTGCATCAAGCCGCGCCGCAGGCCGCCATCGTCGTAGACAACTGTTACGGCGAATTCGTTTGCATGGACGAACCGACCGCCGTGGGCGCGGATATCATCATAGGCTCACTTATCAAAAACCCCGGCGGCGGCGTCGCGCCAACCGGCGGTTATATTGCGGGAAAAGCAAGATATATCGAACGCGTCGCCAACCGCCTCACCGTACCCGGCATGGGGCGGGAGGTAGGCTCGTATGCGGGAAGCTATGCGCCCTTTTATCAGGGTTTATTCCTCGCGCCGCATGTAGTGGCGCAGGCCGTCAAGACAGCCGCGCTTTTCGCGCGTGTATTTGAAAAGGCCGGCATGACAAGCATGCCGGCAAGCGACGCCGTTCGTTCAGATATCGTGCAGGCGCTGCGCTTTGACAGCGCCGAGGCGCTGTGTCTGCTTTGCCGCAGCATACAGGCCGTTTCTCCCGTGGACAGCTTTCTTGTGCCCGAGCCTTGGGATATGCCGGGCTACAACGATCAGGTCATCATGGCAGCCGGCGCCTTTGTGCAGGGTTCCTCCATCGAATTGAGCGCGGACGGGCCGCTTAGCACGCCCTACACGGCCTACATCCAAGGCGGCCTGACCTACGCGCACGGGCGCATTGCCGCGTGCGAAACGCTGCGCGCGCTGCATCAGGCGGGGCTCATCAATATCGGCGGTACAGCCCAATGACCTTTCCGATGATCTGCACATCCTCTATGGGCACCAGAATAGGTTCCATCGCGTCATTTTCGGGCTGTAAGCGCATAAAACCGTTTTCGCGGTAAATCCTCTTGACCGTAGCCGCATCGCCGTACACAGCGTTTACGCGCGCCACGCCGATCTCGCCGTTCTCCACGGCCAAGCCGCGATGCACCAATATCCTGTCGCCGTGCAGGATGCCGATATTGATCATGCTTTCGCCCTCGACCTCCAGCATGAAAATATCGCCTTTTTCCGCGCCATGCAGACAGTCCGCGGGCACGGGATAATAGTCGCGCACCTCGTCATAAGCCAGAATGGGGCTGCCCGCCGCCACAGCGCCGATCACGGGCACATTGATCACATCAACAACAGGCGGCGTTTGCGCATGATGCACGATGGAAATGGTGCGCTGCTTAGATGCGTCCATGCGAATATAGCCCAGTTGTTCCAGCTGTTTCAGATATCCATGTACATTGGACGTGGAACTGATCCCCAGAGCCGCGCCAATCTCGCGTACAGTGGGGGGATAGGCTTTCTCTCCGATAAAGCGCACGATAAAGTCATAAACCGCCTGTTGCCGCGGCTTTAGCTGCAAATCGTTCTCTTTCATGCGAATCATACTCTCCTTTATATAGCACAAATATTCCGTACTCATAGTGTAGCACGGAACGCGCGTTTTGTAAACGGCTGTTCTGAATTTGTTTTTTATTGGTCGTCCTTTGATGGTGCTGCCGGCACATCCTCCCGCAGCTTTACGACCTTTGCGGCTAAACGCCGGCGATCCTCGGAAATCGCGGCATAATGCTTTCGCGTGGTATTGACGTCTTTATGCCCCAACACATCGGCCACGAGATAAATGTCGCCGGTCTCGCGGTAAAGGGTCGTGCCGTAGGTGCTTCTTAGCTTATGCGGCGATATTTTTTTAAGCGGCGTTGCGATGGAGGCGTATTTGCCGACAAGCTTTTCTACAGCCCGCACCGTAATGCGCTTCTTTTGCAGGGAGAGGAAAAGCGCATCCTCGTGACCCGGCTCCGCCGTCATGCTTTCACGTTGCAGCATGTAGCCCAAGAGCGCCGCGCGCGCCTCATCGCCAAACACAAGTATGTCCTGATTGCCGCCCTTGCGGATGATGGAAAACTCGTTGGCGGAAAAATTGATATCGTCCATATCGATGCCCACAAGCTCGCTGATACGGATACCCGTTCCCAAAAACAGGGTAAGTATGGCAAGATCACGCGCCTGCGTGCGCTGATGGTAGGTTTTTTGGCGTTCTGTCAGACCCTCGCCGTTTTGCACCACGTCCAAGAGGATCGCCACCTCGTCAGGCTCCAGCCGCACGATAGCCTTTTGGTGTATCGTAGGCAGATCCACAAGTGAGGGCGCATTGACGGTAAGCTTTTCTTTTTTGCAGAAATACTTGTAAAAAGCACGCAGGGAAGCAAGCTTCCTAGCCTTCGCACGCTCGCCGTTGGTCACGTCCTTGTCGTTTTCGTCCATATGATAGGAGAGATAGCTCATGTAGTTTTCCACGTCCGTTACGCTGACGCGGTTTAAGTCCGCCAACGTCAACGCGCGCATATCCGGCGCGTTGTTAAATTCGGGCAGGGTAAGCAAAAATGAGAAAAAAGTGCGCAGATCGCAAAGATATGCGTAGCGCGTGCGCACCAACGTGTCGTTCTCTATGCCGCGCAAAAACTCGGCGCAGCAGGGGGGAAGTACTGGCAGCAGCGCGCGGATCTTGAGCATGGCGTCCTTATATTGGCTGTTCGCGTAGGTGTCTGCCATAGCGCTCTCTCCGTTTCCTTAAAAAATCAATAGCCGAACAGCTGCACATAGTAGTTCCAGCCGTTGGAGGAATAGAAGCCTACGCCAATGGTGTTGTAGGTCGGATTCACCATGTTCTTATAGTGACCGGGCGAGTTGATCCAGCCGTCCATAATATTGGAATGGGATATGTTCATGCCGGAGGCGATATTTTCCGCAAAGGCTGCGGAGCTTACCGTGCTCCAGCTGCTCCCATCCAAGCGCGTATGGGCAATAGAGCCGTTGCGCTCCTGCAAGGCGGCAATCTCCTTGGCGCGCGTGGCGGCGGCCTTTCGCAGCGTAGAGCTTTCCGTCAAGGTATTTAGGCCATTTTGCTTACGCACTTGGTTCGTCAAAGCAAAGATCGTCGAAATAGCCGTATCCGCGCCATTATCGATCTGCGGCATAACGACCGCGTTTTCATCCGGCACAAAGGTCAAGTCGCTCGTTTTTTCCGGCGCCGCCGTCTTTTTGGATTCCGGCTTTTTGGTGGGCTTCGCGGTTTCCTTGGGCTTTTCCGTTGGCTTTGGCGTAGGCGCAGGCGTCGGCGTGGGCGGCGGGGTAGGCGAAGGCGTAGGCGGGGGCGTTACGCGGGTAGCAATCTTCCGCTCCGGCGCATCCACTTCCACCACGCCTTCTTCTGGAATATCCGCCGTTACGTCTATGTCAGCCGCCGTCTCCGCAACATGGCAGCCCGCACAACACATCATTAAAAAAACTATAGCGGTAAAGAAAAACAGAACCTTTTTCATGAACCAAACGACCTCTTACAAAAATAGGGAAGCATATCCCAAAATCACGGTGCATACGATCCTTTACATTTTAACTATTCGTAAAAGACAAGTTTTGCGAATAGTTGTAGCTGGGAAACGCCGGTTTTACGTTTTCAGGCTTTGAATGGCGTTTCGAGCCAAGGCGTCGCATCGGTTGTTGTTGACATTATCGCTGTGTCCCTTGACCTTGTTCCATGTAATGTCGTGCGTCCGTGTGTGCGCCACAAGCAGCTTCCACAAATCTTGATTTTCGACCTCGGCCTTGTTGCTCGTGCGCCAGCCATTCTGTTGCCACCTTGTAAGCCATCCTTTACAAAACGCGTTGCACAGATACGCGCTGTCCGTATAGATCGCCACCTGGCACGGCTCCTTGAGCGCGTCCAAGGCGCTTATGGCCGCTTGCAGCTCCATGCGGTTATTCGTCGTTTTGCCCTCTGCGCCGGAGAGTTCTTTTTTCATCTCCTTATAGAGCAGTATGGCGCCCCAGCCACCGGGACCCGGATTGCCGGAGCATGCCCCGTCCGTGTAGATCGTTACTTTTTTCACATTCAAGCCTCGCAACAAATATACTGTATTATAGCACGAATGCCACGCTTGTCCTATAGCGAAAATGCGGCAAGAGTGCAAAAACAAAGATGACTGTCCTTTAGGGACTTCCCAACCTCTTTTTCTGATTGACATGGTACTTGCGATTTGTTATAATACGTCCGTTGCCAATTGAATAGGGGCATGATGTAATGGTAACATAGCGGTCTCCAAAACCGTTCTTGAGAGTTCGAGTCTTTCTGCCCCTGCCAAACATAAAGAAGCCAGAAACGCTTATGTTTCTGGCTTTTCTTATGTCTTGGTCTGGGTGATTCCACGTCATCAATCCACATTTACAACCCACGTTGTTTTAATCCACTAGAAAATGCTTGTTCTGTGCTGCCATCTCGTATCTCCGCATCCACTGCTGGTTGCACAAACGATCGCGGCATTGCCGATTTGAGAATTGCTTTTTTCGATGTAGCTTTATCCGTTTTCAATGACGTTGCCTTTTCATAGACGCAAGGGCAAAATTATGGTATCGTAATTAGAGAAATGCGATTTTCATATTGAAAGGATGGATGCCATAATGTTTGGATTTGTTTTAGCCGCTGCGACGCTCGCGTTTATGGTAATAGTATTCATCAGCGGCACGAGAGCGCGACAAGAACAAGAAGCCCAAATGCAAAAATCCAAGGAGCACGCCAAGCGTTTTGGCGAACGCCTTCGCTATCTTCGAGATCACCCCGAAGAAGCAAATGAAGCCGAAAAGGTATGGCTGGACGGAATAAATTCTGGTAAGTTGCTTGAAGAAGTGAAGGTTGGCGGTTCGTGCCCCTATTGCGGATCAACCAATATTCAAGCCGTCAAAAAAGGTTTTAGCGCAGGCAAGGCGATTGTCGGCGGTGCTATTGCTGGCCCCGTTGGTCTTGCGGCAGGCGCTATAGGCTCAAACAAGATTGAGCGCGTGTGTATAAATTGCGGGAAAACGTTCTGATTTTACGTTTGTGTTTTTAATAGAAAAGCCGGAAAACCGCTTAATTTTCTGGCTTTTCTATTGCACATACCGTTTTCAATAAAACTGTACGATATAATCCCGCAGGTTGTGATAGGCGATACGCTCCACATCCGCTTGCGAATAGCCAAGGCGCAGCAGCTTTTCCCAAAGTATGGGAATATCCGCGCTGCTGCGGAGGTCTTTAGGCATGCAGTTCATGCCGTCAAAATCCGAGCCTATGCCCACATGCGCCGTCCCCACAAGACCCGCAATATGGTCGATATGCCGCACAACGTCCTCCGCCGTGGCTTCACCCTTGGAAAGCTGACGCGGATAGAAATTCACGCATATCACGCCGCCGCCTTTTGCGATCTCTTGGATATGGCGGTCGCAGAGCGAGCGTTTGCTTTCATAAACGGCGCGGGCGTTGGAATGCGACGCGAAAATCGGCCTTGACGCACGCTCCAGCACGTCGTCGATGCCCGCGTCATTCAAATGCGCCACATCCAGCGCAATGCCAAGCGACGACATTCTTTCCACCGCAGCCTTGCCAAGGCGCGTAAGGCCGCGGTTACGCAAGCCCGTCGCAGGATACGCCAAATCATTTCGGTAATTCCACGTCAGCGTCATAGCGCGCACACCGCGCGCATACAACCTGTCCAAAGCGTCGATTTCGCCCTCTATCGCCTCTCCCCCCTCTATGGTGAGCACACAGGCGATCCGCTCGTCCGCAGGCGTGTAGTCCTTGGAAAAGGGCACCAGCGCGTCGGGATGCTTATCCAGCATCGTGTCAAACGCATCCAGCATAGCGCTGCACTGCCGCACAAAGGGCTGCTTTTGATCCGCATCCATCCAAACCGCAAAAAATTGCAGCTTCACGCCGCCTTCGCGTAAAGAAGGCAGATATATGGTCTGCCTATCCTTTTTTGCGCCTATATCCCAGCGCTTGTTGGCCATATAGTACAAAAAATCGCAGTGGGCGTCTCCGACGGGAATCTTCATATGCATTATCCTCCAAGACCCAACAAGAAAATAGGGACACGCCGTAAGCATATCCCTATTATTTTATGGCAAAAGCAACTTATTTTGCAAACTCCACCGCACGCATCTCTCGAATCACGTTGACCTTGATCTGTCCCGGATATTCAAGCTCAGACTCAATGCGCTTGACGATGTCGCGCGCCATGATGATGGTATCGGCATCGTTGACGTTTTCGGGCTTGACCATGATACGCACCTCGCGGCCCGCCTGGATTGCAAAGGATTTATCCACGCCCTCAAAGGAGTTGGCAATTTCTTCCAGCTTCTCCAAACGACGGATATAGTTTTCCAGCGTTTCTCGGCGCGCGCCGGGGCGCGCCGCCGAAATCGCGTCGGCTGCCTGCACAAGCACGGCTTCCATCGTCGTCGGCTCCACATCGCCATGATGCGCCATGATGGCGTTGATGACCTGATTGTTTTCTCTGTATTTTTTCGCCAAATCGGCGCCGATTTGGATATGCGGCCCTTCGACCTCATGATCCACAGCCTTACCGATATCGTGCAGCAAGCCCGCACGCTTGGCAAGCGCCACATTTGCGCCCAGCTCAGCAGCCATCATCCCCGCGATATGGGAAACCTCAATGGAATGCTTCAGCACGTTCTGGCCATAGCTCGTGCGATAGCGCATACGACCCAACAGCTTCACCAGCTCATGATGCAAGCCGTGAATACCGGTTTGGAAAATAGCCTGCTCGCCCGCTTCGCGTATCTGCGTATCGACCTCTTTGCGAGCCTTTTCCACCATCTCCTCGATCCTGGCTGGATGAATGCGTCCATCCAGAATCAGCTTTTCCAACGCGATCCTGGCAATCTCGCGCCGTACCGGATCAAAACCGGAAAGTATGACAGCTTCCGGCGTATCGTCGATGATCAGATCCACGCCCGTCGCCGTTTCCAGCGTGCGGATATTACGACCCTCGCGGCCGATAATGCGACCCTTCATCTCATCGTTGGGAAGCGGCACTACAGAAACCGTGGTTTCCGCCACATGGTCGGCGGCGCACCGCTGCACGGCCAATGTGATGATGTTTCGCGCCTTTTTGTCGGCTTCTTCCTTGGTCTTTGCTTCGATGTCCCGCAGCATGACCGCTGCGTCATGCCTTGCTTCTCGCTCTACATTGCTGAGCAATATCTCTTTTGCCTCGTCCATCGACAACCCGGATATCGTCTCCAGCTCCTTAAGCTGCTTTGCATGCACTTCCTGTACGGAGGCTTCCATCGCTTCCGTTTCTTTTTGCCGCTGTATCAACGCTTCCTCACGCTGTTCGATGCTGTCCATCTTTTTATCCAGCGTTTCCTCGCGCTGCAACAGTCGCCTTTCGGTGCGTTGCTGCTCGTTCCGGCGATCACGAAGCTCTTTTTCGTTATCGCTCTTGATCCGATACGCTTCTTCCTTTGCTTCCAGAAGCGTTTCCTTCTTCAACGTCTCCGCGCGTTTTTGCGCGTCGTCAATCATCTTGCGAACCGCGTCCTCCGCCTTTGCTACCTTCGCTTCCGCGATATTCCGTCTGTAATAGTAGCCGGCACACGCGCCGATCGCCAATGCCAAAACCCCCACGATCAGGGGAATGATAAAGTTACTCACAGGTTCTCTAACACCTCCACCTATTATGTATAAATACCGTGTATGACAGTATGTATGGACAAACTTCATAAAAATATATGAAATTACACACCTACACAATCACTCGGATTTTATTATAAACATTTCCTAAAAAATGTCAAGGACACAGGGCTTCTTGTATAGCAGCCCTATTCCGCCGGCACTTCCTCCTCCGGTTTTTTGTCCTTTTCCGCCGCTGCCTTGCGCGCCGCATCCAGATTTCCCCGAAGCTTTGCTTCGATTTCCTCGCAAAGCTCCTTGTTATCCTTCAAGAACAGCCTCGCGTTATCGCGCCCCTGCGCCATGCGCATATCGCCGTAGGAGTACCACGCGCCGGACTTTTCGATCACCTTCTGGTCGATGGCCATATCCAAAATGGAGCCCTCCTTGGAAATGCCCTCGCCGTAGATGATATCAAATTCCGCTATTTTAAAGGGAGGCGCTACCTTGTTCTTGACCACCTTGACGCGGGTACGGTTGCCTACCACGTCCGCGCCGTTTTTGATGGTATCGATCTTACGCACATCCATGCGGATGGAAGCATAGAATTTCAGCGCCTTGCCGCCCGTCGTCGTTTCGGGGTTGCCAAACATGACGCCGATCTTCTCGCGCAGCTGATTGATAAAGATCACGATGGTATTGGATTTGCTCGTCACACCCGCAAGCTTGCGCAGCGCCTGTGACATCAATCGCGCCTGCAATCCCACATGCGCGTCGCCCATATCGCCCTCGATCTCCGCTTTGGGCACCAAGGCCGCCACGGAGTCGATCACGATCACATCGATCGCGCCGCTTCGCACCAACGATTCCGTGATCTCCAACGCCTGCTCGCCCGTATCCGGCTGTGAGACATAAAGATCGTCCACCATCACGCCGAGGTTCTTGGCATACACAGGGTCAAGCGCATGCTCCGCATCCACAAATGCCGCCGTGCCGCCCAGCTTCTGCGCTTCCGCGATCACATGCAGCGCAAGCGTGGTTTTACCGGAGGATTCGGGACCGTATATCTCAATGATCCTTCCCCTTGGTATACCGCCCACGCCCAGCGCATAATCCAGTGCCACGCAGCCCGAGGGAATCGTGGATACGGAAATCTTTCCCGCCGCATCGCCCAGCTTCATGACGGCGCCCTTGCCGAATTGCTTTTCGATCTGGCTTAACGCCATCTCCAATGCTTTTTCTTTTTCCATTGCCATGCAGTCTATTCCATCCTTCTTACTTTATTTCTTCTGTATGTACAGTATCATTCGTCATTGATGATAGAGTTTTGACTAAGCAGCGCCCGGCGCAGCTGATCCAGCGCGTGCAGGCAGGTGATATGCCGTATCCGCTCCCGGTTGCCCGTAAGCGAAAGCTGTATGACATCCGTACCCTCCGGCGTCGCAATGCCCACATAGACAAGGCCTACCGGCTTTTCCACCGTCCCGCCGTCCGGACCCGCAATGCCCGTTGTGGAAAGCGCATAGTCGGCGCCGCTCGTTTTGCGCAAGCCTTCCGCCATCTCGCGGGCGGTCTGTTCGCTCACGGCGCCGAAGTTTGCAAGCGTTTCCTCTTTTACACCCAATCTAGCCTGCTTGGCTTGGTTTGCATAAGTTACAGCACCTTCAAGAAAGCAGTCCGAGCAGCCCGGCACGGAAACCAGCATGGAGGAGAGCATGCCGCCTGTGCAGCTTTCGGCCACAGCCACCGTTTTCTTCGCCCTTTCAAGCAGCCTCACGCAAACCGCGCACAGCTCCTCGTCATGTGTAGAGTAGACAACGTCGCCTACGATCTCCTGAATTTGCGCGAGCACGGGCTCCACAAGCGCCGCCCCCTCCGCTTCGTCCTTGCACTGCGCCGTCACGCGCAGCGTGACCTCGCCGGTCTTTGCGTAAGGCGCTATGGTAGGGTTGCTCTGCCGCGCCATCAGATCCTTGATCGCATATTCCACCTGCGACTCGCCCATGCCGAATATCCGCATGATGCGCGAATACAGGATATGTCCGCTGCGCTTTTGCAAATAAGGCAGCAGATGATCCTCAAACATGGGGATCATTTCCTTAGGCGGCCCGGGCAACAGCGCTACGGCCTTGCCGTCGCGCTCCATGATGCATCCCGGCGCCGTCCCGTTGGGATTTGCCATGATGATGCACCCCTTAGGGAACATGGCTTGCTTGAGATTATTGGGCGTCATATCCTTGTGCATACCGGCGAAGCGCACCTTGAGCGTGTGTAAGGATGTCTCGTCAAATTCCAGCTTCATCCCCATGACGTCTGCGGCCGTTTCCTTGGTCAGATCGTCCGCCGTTGGCCCCAAGCCGCCCGTCAATATCACGATATCCGCCCGCGAAAGACCGTCGCGTATGCATTGCGCCAGCCTGTTATGGTTATCGCCGATCGTGGTCTGTACATAGATGTCCACGCCCAGCTCCGCAAGCTTCTGCGAGATATACTGCGCGTTGGTGTTGAGGATCTGCCCCATCAATATCTCCGTGCCTACCGAAACGAGTTCCGCTTTCATGCCCTTCTCCCAACGCTTTTACTTATTATTCTTTATAATATAATCCAGCATAGACCATATCGCCATAACGACCGATATCCATAATACGATCGTATCCAGCGGGAACCCTATGGCCGTAATCAGCGGATCATGCAGCAGGATAAGCGCAATGGCGATAAACTGCGTGACCGTTTTCATCTTGCCAAGCCAGTTTGCCGCAACGACGTTCCCCTTCCCCGCCCACACAAGGCGACAGCCGCTGATCACAAATTCCCGCAGGATGATGATCAGCGCCGGGATGGGCGAGAGCATGCCCTTAAACACCAGCATGATGAGCGCACTGGTTGTAAGCATCTTGTCGGCCATGGGATCCATAAGCTTGCCAAAGTCCGTAACAAGCTTATATTTGCGGGCATAGTAGCCGTCGAAGGTATCCGTGGCATAGGCCACGACAAAAATCACGGCGGCCAAAATGTTCCACCAGGATACCGGCAGATAGAAGCATGCGATAAAGAACGGTATCATCACCATCCGTAAAATCGTCAGCTTGTTGGGTAAGTTCATTTCCTTCCAGAATTTCAAAGTTCTTCTCCTTCCAAATCATAAGGTTTTGCATTTGTGATCTTTACCATCGTAAAATCGCCGGGATGTAGCGTATTGCCCGTACGGATAAATTGAATCAGCCCGTCCACCTCCGGCGCTTCCGCATAGGATCGTCCGTAAGCCCGCCCTTCTTCCACGCGCTCCACCAGCACCTCATAGGTCTCGCCTATGCGCTGTTGGTTGCGCTGCAAGGCGATCTCGCGCTGCATGCGCATCACGGCGTCCAAGCGCGCCTGTTTGACCTCCTCGGGTATCTGTCCCTCCATCTCCGCCGCCGCGGTGCCGTCCTCCGGCGAAAACGCGAACGCGCCGACCCGGTCGATCCCCTGCCTTTTTAAAAATTCAGTCAGTCGGCCGAATTGTTCCTCCGTCTCGCCGGGAAATCCCACCATGACCGTCGTGCGAAGTATAAAGCCTGCGTCCCGTTCCCGGATGCTCTGCATCACGGCCTGAATATGCGCGCTGCTGCCATGCCGATTCATGCGGGTAAGCACATCATCGTCGATATGCTGTATGGGCATGTCGATGTAATTTGCGACCTTGGGCTCATTCTGTATTGTATCGAGCAATTCCACATCTACGGTGTTGGGATAGGTATACAACACCCGTATCCAATGCAGCTTTTCGATCTTCGCAAGCTCCTTGAGTAAAGCAGAAAGCGCCGGTTTCCCATAAATATCCATGCCATAGGCTGAGGTATCCTGCGCGATCAAGGTAAGCTCCTTCACGCCGCGATCAGAAAGCGCCTTGGCCTCCTCGATCAGCTGTTCCATCGGCACGCTTACGCGATCGCCGCGAATCAGCGGTATCGCGCAATAGGTACACCGGTTATCACAGCCGTCCGCAATGCGAAGATATGCCCGATACGGCGGCGTTGTCAGCACGCGCGCCGTCGCATGCGCCGCATCCTTACACGTTCCCGCCAAAGCTGCAATCTGTTCCGCCAGACCTCTTTGATCCTTCACGCCCCAGAATAGATCGATCTCCGGCAGCTCCGTGCGCAACTCCTCCCCGTAGCGCTGGCTTAAGCACCCGCAAACGACGAGAAAGCGGCACCGCCCTTCGGCTTTATAGCGCGCCATCTCCAAAATGGTATTGATGGATTCCTGTTTGGCGGGTTCGATAAAGCCGCAGGTATTGACAATGATGATTTCAGCTTTCGCGGCGTCCGGCGTAACGGTAAAGCCGCACCCTTGCAGCTCGCCAAGCAGTATTTCCGAATCCACAAGGTTTTTGGAGCATCCCAACGATACCATGCCCACCTTCATTCGCTTTGCTCCCCTCCTTCGCTCATGCGTTGATACTCCTCATAGCTTGCGATCAGCAGCTTGCGGGGCTTGCTCCCGTCAAAACCGCTGACGATCTTATGCTGCTCCATAATATCGATCAGGCGTGCGGCGCGGGCGTATCCCACACGCAGTCGCCGCTGGATCATGGAGATGGAAGCTTGGCCGCTTTCCAATACGATCTTTACCGCCTCGTCCAGCAGCTCATCCTCCTGCTTGCCATTGCCCTGCGTGGGGCCGGAAGCAGCCGCCGTGACCGTTTCGATGTAATTATCCTCTTTGAACCTGGGCTCGGCCTTGCGCTTTTGGAAAAATTCCATGATCCGTTCCACTTCTTCATCAGAGACAAATGCACCCTGCACGCGCACGGGCTTACTTGCCCCGTTGGCATGAAAGAGCATATCTCCCTTGCCCAAGAGCTTCTCCGCGCCGTTGCAATCCATAATAACACGGGAATCCACCGCAGAGGACACCATAAAAGCGATACGCGAAGGAATGTTCGCCTTGATAAGCCCCGTGATGATATCCGAGGACGGGCGCTGCGTTGCCACGATCAAATGGATACCACAGGCGCGGCCAAGCTGCGCAATACGGCAGATGGATTCCTCAACATCCTTGGCAGCCACCATCATCAGATCGGCCAATTCGTCGATCACGATCACCAGCAGCGGCATTCTTTCCTCCGGGTTCTCCTGTAATGCATTGTAGCGCGCCAAATCGCGCGCGTTGCATTCGGACATCTTGCGATAGCGCTGCTCCATCTCCATAACGGCCCATTTTAGCGCGCTAGCAGCCTTTTTAGGTTCCGTCACCACCGGTAGGTACAGATGCGGTAAAGAAGCAAACACCTTCAATTCGACCACCTTGGGATCGATCAGTATCATGCGCACATCTTCCGGTGCGGATTTATAGATAAGGCTAGTAATGATACCGTTGATGCAAACGCTCTTGCCGGAGCCTGTGGAGCCCGCGATCAACAGATGCGGCATCCTGCCCAGATCCGTCGTAATGATATTGCCCGCTATATCCTTGCCCAAGCCAAAGGTGATGTTGGATTTGGCGTTTTTGAATTCCGCCGACTCCATAACATCCCGCAAAAATACGCCAGAAACATCCTTGTTCGGTATTTCGATGCCAACGGCCGCCTTGCCCGGAATGGGCGCTTCGATACGCACGCGGGGCGCGGCGAGCGCCAATGCGATATCGTTGGACAGCGTAGTAATGCGGCTTACACGGATACCCTGCGCGGGCTGCAGCTCAAAACGCGTGATCACCGGCCCCACGCTGATATTCAAAATGCGGGCGCTGATGTTAAAGCTTTCCAGCGTGTCGATCAGCAGCTTGCCGATCGCCTCCGGCGAATCCTTGCCGCTTCCATGCTTCACCGCCGCTTTGTTCAACAGCGTGATCGGCGGAAATTGATAGGCCTGCTGTTTATCCTCCGTCTGCATGGGCAGCATAGGCGGCGCTGTAGGCGCAGATGGCGCGGGCGCAGCCTTTTGTGTGGGTATCGTTGCTTTAGGCGCAACCGGTTTTTCGCCCAAAACGAGATCGTCCAGGTCGTTAGCCACCGGCGCGTTTTCGGATATGCGCGTTTTGCGCTCCACAGGCGGAATGACGGCAGCTGCGTCCGGCACGTCAAAGGCCGCGATGATATCGTCCATGTCCTGCTCCAGCTGCGACTTTTTGCGTTTTGTCAGCTCGCCGGAGAGAGGGAGAAAATCGATATCCTCATCGTTGTATTTCACCTTGCCAAAGTCTTGTATGCCAATCTCACCTTCCGCCGCAGCGGGCTCCAGCCGCAAATCCAAATCGAATTCTCTAGGCTGCTGCCTTCTGCGCGCAACCGTCGTTCCCTTCTGGATAGATCGTTTTGAGGACGGCGACGTTTCCAGCAGATCCTGCATAAGATTCTCCGTAAACATATCATCGTCCTCCAACACGGAGATCTTCGCAGGCCGGTTTGCCCTATGCTCCTTGGCGGTTACCACCGCAGTCTCCACGCCGGAACGGATGGTCTTACCCACCTTTTGCCCGGCGCTGCGTATGGAAATGCGCGTAAGGAGCAGCACGATCACGATCAGGATAGAAAAATAGGCAATATACAGCCCCACCTCGCCCAATAGCAGCAAGGAAGGATACGCAAGCAGCGCGCCGAACACGCCGCCGCCCTTTCGCTGTTCAAGGCCAAGCTGAAAAGCTTCCTTCATGTACGCCAAAAACTTGATCCGCGCCGTTTCCGGCTTGATATAGGCATGCAGCACGGCCATCATGCACAGCAGTCCTGCAAGGGATAAGATATATATGGACTTTTTTGACGCACGCGCCGAAAAAATGATGACCAGCAATCCGCCAAGAAAAAACAGTACCGGCACGGCATAGCCTAAACACCCAAACAGCGCAAAAAACACCCGGCTGATTGCACTTCCCAAAACGCCAACCGCATCCGAATAGAGGCTGACAGCAAGAAAAAGACCGACCGCGATCAGGCAGACGCCACAGATCTCTCTTTTATTTTGCAGCCTTTGCTGTTCTTCAAGCTGCTTTTGCTTCTTTGTTGCCATCCTTTCCCTCCTACGGTATCAAGCCTATTATACAATATCTTGTGTTTCTTGGAAAGGGTAATCACAAAAAAGAGACTGCAAATTGTGCAGTCTCTTAGCAAATGCCTGTATTTTACTTTTCTTCATCTTCGCTGGAGAAGCCGGAGAACAGCGCCGCCAAAGAAGTGGTGGACTGCTGTACGGGAGGCAGCTCGTAATCGCTGTCCTCACGACGGGAGCGGCGCTCACCGCGTTCGGGACGATCGCCGGAGTTACGCGGGGTATTGTCACGCTCCCTGCGAGTCTCCTGACGGGGGGCGGGCGCTTCGCTCTGCTGAGAACGCTGCTCCGCACGCTCGGCTGCGATACGCTCACGCTCTGCCTTCTCGGCTGCAAGCTGCTCCGCGATATCGGGATTCTCCTCAAGGATAACTTCGCGGCGGCTGAGACTGATACGCTTGGCTTCGGGATTGACATCCAGAACCTTGCAGCGAACCACATCGCCAACATTGATCTCATCCTCGACCTTGGCAATGCGGCGCACGCCAACCTGAGAAATGTGGATCAAGCCATCGATCGTGGGCTCTAGCGCCACAAATGCGCCAAAGGGAACGATACGCACGACCTTGCCCTCTACGATGCTGCCCACGGGGTATTTCTCATCCGCCATGGTCCAAGGCTTGGGCTGCAGCTGCTTGTAGCCAAGGGATACGCGCTGTTTTTCCACATCCACGTCACGGATGAGTACTTCGATTTCCTGGCCGATGCTCAGCACATCGGAAGGATGCTTCACACGACCCCATGCCACGTCGGTGACGTGCACCAAGCCGTCGATGCCGCCGATATCGACAAACGCGCCGAAATCGGTAAGACGACGGACGATGCCCTGCACCTTTTCGCCGACGACCAGCTCGTCCCAAAGCTTCTTCTTGGCTTCCTCCGCCTCCATCAGCATCACGGCCTTATGGGACGCCACGATGCGTTTGCGGGACTTATCGACTTCAATGACCTTAAGGCTCAAGGGTTTGCCAACATATTCGCCGATATTTTCAACATACTTGGTAGAAAGCTGGGATGCGGGGATAAACGCGCGCACACCGTCGATGTTGGCGATCAAGCCGCCCTTGACGACTTCCTTGCCAACGCCCTCAAAGACCTTATCCTGCACATTCTCGTCCTGCATAAGGTCATCCCACATCTTCTTGCTCTCAACGTTCTTACGGGACAACAGAACGTTGCCCTCGCCGTCATTGACCTTCAAAACCTCGACCTCAATGGAATCGCCGACCTTAACGACTTCGGCGGGATCCACATCGTTATCAGCAGAGAATTCACTGCGAGGAATAAACCCATCAGACTTATAACCAATGTTGACGCACACTTCGCCGTCAACGATCTGCACGACAGACCCGGTTATGATCTGTCCGTTGCGAATCCTGACCAGCGTCTTTTCAAATGCTTCCGCAAACGAAGTGTCGCTGGATTCAGCAGCGGTTTCCGCAGCAGGGGTAGCAGTCGTTTCTGCAGCCTCGGCCACAGCGGGTTCTTCGACGGTAGCTGTTGCTTCCGTTTCGACCTCACAAACTTCTACTTCGGGGCTTTCAGCCATCGTCTTTTCCAGTTCGCTCATTCTAGTTACAACCTCCCTAATTTTCCAATCCGGCGTCGATGCGCCTGCAACAACACCTATTATATCATCGGTAAAATATTTTTCAAGAAAAAGTTCATCGACTTTTGCTATAGTTTGGGTATGTTCACAGTTTTTTTGGCATATTGCACACAGCTTTTGCGTATTGGAGCTGTTTTTCCCGCCAATTACGATCATATGGGTACATTTTTTACTCAATGCCTCCGCCTCTTGCTGCCGTATGGCGGTAGTATTACAGATGGTATTATCAAAGTGAACATTTTTTACTTTATTTTGCACGCGGCACAACATCGTTTTACAGCGGGTGGCGGAAAAGGTGGTTTGCACAAGGATATACGCTTCCTCCATAGGAGGGAGATTGTCTATATCCTCCACGTTCTCTGCCACATAGGCCTGATCCTCGCACCAGCCGCGTATACCCACGACCTCCGGATGCTCCGCCTTGCCAAAGAGAATCACGTTTTTGCCCGCCTTGTGATAGGCCTGTGCAAGCGCATGGATTTTCAGCACAAAGGGACATGTGGCGTCGATCACCTTAAGCCCTCGTTGTGCGCACGCCGCATAAACCTGTTCCCCTACCCCGTGGGATCGAATCACTACCGTGCCGCCAGCCGGTACTTCATCGAGCTCCGGCGCCGCATGAATACCCTTTTGCTCCAATTCATGGATGACGTCCTCGTTATGGATCAGCTCACCCAGCGTATATACCGTTCCCGCGCATGCCGCTTCCTCGGCCATCTCAACGGCTCGCCGCACGCCAAAGCAAAAACCTATATCCTTTGCTACCTTAATCAACATAGCATCTCGTCCAATTCTTCGCGCAAGGCGCATATGGCGTCCGTGATCTTATCCGTTACGACCTCTACCATCTCGGATTTTTTGGCGCTGGCTACGATCTGGTTAACGTCCAGCGCACGGCCTACGATCATGATGGGGCGCCAGCGCCTATAGCTATCCGGGTGAATGTAGACCGGCACGATAGGCGCGCCTGAGCGTATAGCTAAAAACGCCGTCCCCCGTTCCAGCGCGTCCAGCTCATGCGTCACGGCGCGCTTACCCTCCGGGAAAATGCCAAATATCTTTCCTTGATTGAGTACTTCTAGTGCGTTTTTAAGGGATTGCAGATCCGCCTGCTTCCGATTCACAGGAAATGCGTAGAGCATCTTGAAAAACGCCTTACCGACAGGGGATTTGAATATCTCCTGCTTCGCCATAAAATGTATGATGCGCGGCGAAAGCAGCGCTATGAGCACAGGGTCGGCCATGGAGCGATGGTTGGATACGACAATACCCTTATCCTTGATACGCAAATTTTCGCGTCCAAACACGATAGGCCGCCAAAACAGAAGGATAAGCGGCCCCAATATGTACCTCACGATTATATAGAGCATGCGCTTACCTCTTGAGCTGTGCAAGCACAGCTTGTACGGCTGTCGGTATGTCCATATCCGTCGTATCGATCAGTATGGCGTCAGGAGCCTGCATAAGCGGCGCGAATTCGCGCGTGCTGTCCGTATGATCCCGTGCGGTGATCTCGGATTGCATCGCCTCAAGCGTAACATCTTGATATTGCCCTCTTGCGCGCAGCTCCGCAAGCCTGCGCCGCGCCCGCTCCTCCACCGATGCGGTGACATAAAACTTATTCGGGGTCTGGGGGATCACATAGGTGCCGATTTCGCGTCCGTCCATGACCACATCGTTCCCTTGTGCGACCTTTCGCTGCGTATCCGCAAGCTTGATCCGCACAGCCGGGAAAACGGAAATATCCGATGCACCCTTGGATATCTCAGGCGTGCGGATCAGATCGGATACGTCCTCGCCGTTCAGATAGGTATGCTGCACGCCGTCTATACATCTGGCAAAAATATCCGTTGTCTCCAACAGGGGCAGCACACGCGCCACATCATTTGGGTCGATGCCCGCACGCAGCGCACCAAGCGCCAAGGCGCGGTACATTGCACCCGTATCCAAATATAATATGCCCAGCTCCCGTGCTATAGCCTTTGCGATCGTGCTCTTTCCCGCGCCAGCGGGTCCGTCTATGGCGATATTGAGATACGGCATAGTTTTTTCTCCCTTTGCGATATTTTATAGTATGGAACGTCCCGCAAGCACACCCGTCGAATATGCGATCTGCAAGTTATAGCCACCCGTCGTCGCATCTACGTCTATGATCTCGCCCGCAAAATAAAGTCCCGGCACAAGCTTGGACTGCATGGTGGACGGATCGATCTCCTTCACGCTCACGCCGCCCCTAGTGATAATAGCCTCCTCCACGGGACGCGCACGCTTCACCGTCATGGCAAGATTTTTGAGTAAATGGCAGAAGGAAAGCCGCATCGCGCGTTGGATCTCATTGACGGGCAGCGTGGCGGGGATGCCGGAAAGACCTACGATAACGGGGATCAGTTTAGCGGGAAGCAGCTCGCCAAGCGCGTTGCCAAACTGCCGGTTGATGTTCTTTTCAAAGTCGCGCAGCAACCGCCTGTCCAACTCCTCCTCCGAAAGCCCCGGCTTAAGGTCGATCACAAGGCGTATGCCCTCCGGCGCTTCCGCAAAGCGGCTGACCGCGCTCAACACCAAAGGCCCCGTCACGCCAAAGTGCGTAAAGAGCATTTCGCCCAATTCTTCATAAAGCTTTTTCTTGTCCCGGTACGCGCGAAGCGTCACGTTTCGCAGCGACAGCCCCATCAGCTCCGCAGGCCATTCCTCCGCCGTTTCCAACGGCACAAGAGAGGGTACCGGCGGCAGGATCGTGTGCCCAAGGCGCGCCGCAAACGCATAGCCATCCCCCGTAGAGCCTGTAGACGCATAGCTTTTGCCACCCGTTGCAAGCACCACAGCGTCATAGGGTTCCCTTTGCCCATCTATATCGACCAAGAAGCCCTTACTTTCCTTATGGATATCCTTGACAGCCGCGTCCAGCCGCACGCGCGCGCCGCTTTTTTGCACATACTTTTCCAAGGCGCGTATTACGTCGCTGGACTTGTCCGATACGGGAAAAACGCGGTTGCCCCGCTCCTGCTTGGTAGGCACCCCCATAGACTCCACCAGCGCTACGATATCCCGATTATCAAAGCCGTATAGTGCACTATAGAGAAACTTGCCGTTGCGCGGGATGTGGGTAAAAAAATCCTCCATCTCCGTTGCGTTGGTCAGGTTGCACCGACCCTTCCCCGTAAGATAGAGCTTGCGACCCAATTTTCCGTTTTTTTCCAGCAGCGTCACGTCATGGCCGTTCTGTGCCGCAAACGCAGCGCAGAGCATGCCCGCGGGCCCGCCGCCTATCACAGCAACACGGCTCAAAGATGGCTCCTTTCCGGCAACAGCCCTTTCTGTAAAAGAAAGTATGTCTCGTTGATCGTGCTCACGGCATAATCGTCCCCTTTGGTTCTGATCTCCGAATAGCTGCAATTATCCGTGCGTATTTTGTGCATGCAGTTGGGGGACGCATGCAGGTAATGGCACAAAATCAATTTCACGGGATTGGCATGGGAAATCATCACAACATTACCATCCTTATAGCGGGAAAAAACATCAGCCGCAAAATCCAAACTGCGCGCGTTGACCTGCTGCACGGTTTCCGCGCCGGGTATGGCGCAGCTTTCCGGCGTTTTTACCCAAACATCCCAAAGCGCGGGCTGCGTTTTGGAAAGCTCCGGCATGATGACGCCTTCCCATTCACCAAAGTCACGCTCGATCAGCCGTTCGTCCACGATCAGCGGGCAGCCCTGCCTGTCTGCGATAAAACGTGCCGATTCCTGTGCGCGCTGCAAGGGGCTTGCATACACCACATCGATCTTCATGCAGCTTAAGCGCTCCGATAACGCCTGCGCCTGCGCGCGTCCCCTTTCGTTGAGCGGGATATCCGTGCGACCCTGCACGCGAAAGCAGGTGTTCCAATCGGTCTGCCCATGTCTTGCAAGGATCAGCTTCATTCCGCTTTCTTTTCCTTCCATGCCTGCAAACAGGCATAATCCGTCAGATCCAGCTTCAGCGGCACGATGGCGATATAGCCCTCCTGCACCCAGCGTTCGTCCGTATCCTCATCCGGCTCACAGCGCGTCAGCTTTCCGGCAGGCACCCAATAATATTTCTGTCTGTGCGGATCCTCCCGTTCTACATAAGCAAGCTCATATTTCTGATGGCTGCTCGCGGTAAAACGATACCCCTTGACCTCCTCCATGGGAAGATCCGGCGCATTGATGTTGATGACGCCGCAAGCGCCCTCCAAGGCCGCGGGTATCATTGCCTTGATCGCCTGAATCACGGGCGCAAAGTTTTTGGGTTTCGAGGCGCAAACAGAACCCGCGATGGCGGGTACACCCTCTGCCGCCGCAGCCATGGCGGCGGAAACCGTGCCGGAATAATGCACGTCCGAGCCCAAATTCGCGCCCAGATTAATGCCGGAAAGCACCACATCGGGCGTTACGCCCAAGTTGCCGCAGGCGATCTTCACGCAATCCACCGGCGTACCGTTCACCGCAAAGGTGGGAACGCCAGGAAGATCGGAAAGCTCGACCTGTTTGACACGCAGCGGTGTGGTAAGCGTGATGGAGTGGGACGCGCCGCTCCTTTCACTGTCGGGAGCCACCACGAACACCTCATGCTCATCGCAAAAAGCCTTGGCAAGCGCCCGGATGCCGGCGGCATACACGCCGTCGTCGTTGGTTATCAATATCTTCATACATACACCCCGTATCACATACTTTTTTTATTTTAACAGACGCAGATGCACAATTCAATCATTGCGTATGCCTACATACCCACTTGCCTTCATCAAAAAGGAGGCGAATGTTTCCATCCGTCTCCTTCCAATCGCCATATAGGGATTTACAGGCTCAAATCCTCCACATAGAGGGTCGTAACGCCAGCAGGCGCGGATGCGGCAACAGCCGGTGCAGCCTTAGGCGCCGCAGGCGCAGCAGCGGGCGCGGCCACGGGAGCCTCGGCCTTCGCCTTGTCGCGGTTTTCAAAGAACTTAAGCGCGACCTGCGGGAACAGCGCGTAGGTGAACACATCCTCGTCGGACTTGGCGATACCCTTGAGCTCCTCGCGGTACTTGTCAAGCTCGGGTTCCAGCAGGTCAGCGGGGCGGCAGGTGATGGGGGTCTTGTCGCCGATGGCCAGCTTGCGGACTTCCTCGTTGACCTCACCGGGCAATGCGCCGTATTCACCGGCGAGCAGCGCCTTGGACTCCTTGGTGAAGTTCTTGTAACGGCCAAAGAGTACATTGAACACCGCCTGCGTACCAACGATCTGGCTGGTGGGCGTAACCAGAGGCGGATAACCAAAGTCCTTACGCACTACGGGAACCTCTTCGAGAACCTCGTAATACTTATCCTCTTTGCCGGCTTCCTTCAACTGGTTGATAAGGTTGCTGAGCATGCCGCCGGGAACCTGATAGATCAAGGTGTTAGTGTCTACCTGCAACACCTTGGGGTTGCGGAAGCCCTCGTCTGTCAGCTTCTGGGCAACGCCGCGGAAGTGCTTGGCAGCCTCGGCAAGCTTGACAAGGTCAAGGCCGGTATCGCGCTCCGTACCCTTGAGCGTCGCAACCAAGGACTCGGTAGCGGGCTGAGAGGTGCCGTTTGCCAATGGAGAAAGCGCACAGTCCACGATATCCACGCCCGCTTCGGCGGCCTTAAGATAGGTCATGTCGCCGGTGCCGGTGGTGTTATGCGTGTGCAGATGTACGGGAAGACCCACCTCGTCCTTCAAGCGCTTCACCAGAGAATACGCCTCAAAGGGCAGCAGCAGGTTCGCCATATCCTTGATGCAGATGACGTCCGCGCCCATATCCTTAAGGTCTTTGGCGACCTTAACAAAGTAATCCTCGCTGTGCACGGGGCTGATGGTGTAGCTGATCGCGGGCTCGCATATGCCGCCGTACTTCTTTGTGAACTTGATGGCGGCTTCCAGATTGCGCACGTCGTTAAGCGCGTCGAAGATACGGATTACATCGATACCGTTTTCGATGGCCTTGCGGCAGAACTGCTCCACAACGTCGTCAGCATAGTGCTTATAGCCAAGGATGTTCTGGCCGCGGAAAAGCATTTGCAGCTTTGTATTGGGCAGCGCCTTTTTCAGCTTGCGGATGCGCTCCCAAGGATCTTCGTTCAAAAAGCGGATGCAGCTATCGAATGTAGCGCCGCCCCAGCATTCCAACGACCAATAGCCGATGCTGTCCAGTATTTCACAGGCGGGGAGCATATCCTCCGTACGCATGCGCGTAGCGGCCTGCGACTGGTGAGCATCACGCAATATGGTATCTGTAATCAACAGTTTCTTTTCCATATATACCGATCTCCTTCTTTAATAGAACAGGGCAAGGAACACACCGGCCGCGATCGCGGAGCCGATGACGCCTGCCACATTGGGGCCCATAGCGTGCATGAGCAGGAAGTTGCCGGGATTCTCCTTCTGCCCGACGATCTGGGAAACACGCGCCGCCATAGGCACAGCGGAAACGCCCGCAGAGCCGATCAAGGGGTTGATGGGATCCGTCTTTCTGAGAAAAACATTCATCAGCTTTGCAAGCAGCACGCCGCCGGCGGTACCGAAGCCGAACGCGCAAACGCCCATGACCAGAATACCGATGGTCTCAAAGTTGAAGAACGCGTTCGTGGTGGCCGTAGCGCCAACGGAAACGCCCAAGAATATCGTGACGATATTGATAAGCTCGTTCTGCGCGGTCTTGCTCAAGCGCTCCGTTACGCCGCTCTCGCGGAACAGGTTGCCCAGCATCAGCATGCCGACAAGGGGTGCTGCGGAGGGAAGCAAGAGGGACACAAAGATCGTGACCACGATGGGGAAAATGATCTTTTCCGTCTGGGACACGGGACGAAGCTGCTTCATGACGATGCAGCGTTCTTCCTTCGTGGTCAAAAGCTTCATGATGGGCGGCTGAATGACCGGCACCAGCGCCATGTAGGAATAGGCCGCTACCGCGACAGGGCCAAGCAACGCCGGCGCGAGCCTAGACGTCACATAGATCGCCGTTGGCCCGTCGGCGCCGCCGATGATGCCGATAGAGGCCGCCTCGTTATAGCCAAAGTGGATGGCTTCGGGGAAAATGGCCGTAAGGGCCAGCGCGCCCATGAAGGCGATAAAGATGCCCAGCTGTGCGGCTGCGCCCAGCAACAGGCTCTTGGGGTTGGCGATCAAGGGACCAAAGTCCGTCATGGCGCCCACGCCCATAAATATCAATGACGGGTATATGCCTAGTTTGACGCCCAAATACAGGTAATCGATCAATCCCGCGCCGTTGTTGAAGGCCTGCCAATCCACATGCCCGCCGGTATAGAATTCGGCATGGTACAGGTTGGCGCCGGGCAGATTGGTCAAGAGCATACCAAATGCGATGGTGACCATCAGCAGGGGCTCAAACTTCTTGGCAATGCCAAGATAAAGGAGGAGACACGCCACGCCGATCATGACCAAGCAGCGGGGGTCCTCAAAAAGCATCCAAAATCCCGTCGATTTTACGAATTCAAATATAGCTTCCATTTATTTGTTTACTCCTTCGCAATCGTTAGGGAACATCAAAAAAGCGATCGCTTATTCAATGACGCAAAGGACATCACCGGAATTCACGGCAGCACCCTTCTGAACGTTGACGGCCACGACCTTGCAGTCACGGGGCGCCATGATCTCGTTCTCCATCTTCATGGCTTCGAGGATCAGCAGCACAGCGCCGGACTTAACAACGTCGCCGGGCTTGCACTTGACTTCCCAGATGTTGCCGGGCATGGGGCAGGTAACAGTCTCCTGCTTGCCGGTGGCGGCTACGGGAGCGGGCGCCGCAACAGGGGCGGGCGCGGCAGCGGGTGCCGCAACAGGCGCGCTGCCGGCAGCGATTTCTTCAACTTCTACTTCATAAGAAGATCCGTTAACATTGACGATGAACTTACGCATTTGTGTTTTCCCTCCAACAAAATTATATTTTTTTGATGCTGTGAATTCTAAGGCCCTGTACGTCAGCGCCCATCGTAGTGGCGACCGCAGCGGAAACCGCGGCAACAAATTGCTGCCTGTTTGCGCTGGATCCGCCGATTTGCCGAATAGATCGAATCCGAAGCCCCTCGATATTGGAACCATCATATGTGGCGATCGCCGCAGCAATGATAGCATCTAAAAGCTTCCTGTCCCCAAAGGCTACACCGCCTGCGGGAAGTACGGCCGTCGGCACGGCAACCCCTTGTGCGGCGCTTTCTGCCGGTACGGCAGGTTTTTCAAATTTACGGATCATCCAACTCATCAGCATCGAGATGAAAATTAAGCAAATGAGTCCAAAAAACACAGTTCCCATACCTAAAGCCAACACGAACCACGGACTAATACTCAAAGAAATGCGCCTCCTTTCTAAATTGTAGTGATATCTGAAATGAAGGAATATCTTCAATGTCACCCAATTAAATCATAAGTGGGTTTTTCTTCAAAGTCAATACATCGACTCATAAGGTTATTTACACAATGCGTCAAGTTCAATAACTTCTACTTTTGTCAGCTCCCGCCATGTGCCCGCGCGCAGGCCGCCAAGGCGCACCGCAGCAAAACGCGTGCGCTGCAAACGTATGGTTTGACGCCCCATGACCTCCATCATACGGCGCACCTCCCTGTTCTTCCCCTCATGGATGGTCAGATCCAGCGCATAATGTCCGTTATCGGTGCGGCGTATGTTTTCCACCCGCGCGGGCGCGGTCACGCCGTCTGCAAGCGTCACGCCGGTTCGCAGCGTTTCGAGCTGGGCGTTGGTCAGCATAGCGTCCAGCACCACATGATAGGTTTTTTCGATCTCATATTTGGGGTGCGTCATGCGATAGGCTAAATCCCCATCGTTGGTCATGAGCAGCAGACCTTCCGAATCATAATCCAATCGCCCGATGCTATAAAGCCGGGACGGAAAATCAGCAAAGTAATCCAGCACGGTCTTTCGCCCCTGCGGGTCGCTCGCGGTACACAAAACGCCGCGCGGCTTATTGAACGCCAATATGATGCGTTCCGCCGCGGGCGTGATCCGTCTGCCGTCGTATTCCACGACGTCGCCATCCTCTACTGTGCACCCTATTTGAGCAACATGGCCGTTTACGCTGACCAAGCCCCGCTCTATAAGTTCCTCGCACTTCCTGCGTGACGCGATCCCGGCGTCAGCCATCCACTTTTGCAATCGCAAAAGAAGCACCTCCTATGCGCTCCAGTCCCTGATACAGCGACCAAAGTATTCGTGAACCCCCGGACGTTCCACCGTCTCGCTGGCAACGAGCGGCGCGCGGCCAACCACGCGTCCGTTTTCCAGCACCGAAAGCATACCGCATTCACTGCCTGCCTCGACGGGCACATGGAGCGCGTCCAGCGCCACACGGCTCTTTATAGATACGTTTTCCCCGGTAGCCACGGGTATCATTATATCCTTTGCCGCGCATAAAGCCAAGGTGTTTTTTGTGCCGCCCTGCAGCCTTACATAGGTCACGTCGTCTCCTTTTTTAACAATGGGCTGCATATGGAAATTTCCAAAGCCGTAATCCAACAGCGTATAAGCGTCGCCAAACATATCGCCGCTGTTAAGCACCACGCCCACAAGCTGCATATCCTCTCGCATGGCTCCAAAGCACAGGCATTTCCCCGCATCCGAGGTATAGCCGGTTTTCACGCCATTCCCGCCGTCATATTGCCACAGCGTGCGGTTCTTGTTGGAAAACGTCCGTATGGTATCCCCCGTTTTTGTCTGATACCGTTGTGTGCTCACGATTTTCTGAAAGGTCGGGTTTTTCATGGCATAGGCCGCGATCACGGCAAGATCATAGGCGGTGGTGTAGTGTGCGTCATCATGCAGCCCGTTGGGCGTAACAAAGTGTGTGTTCGTCAAGCCTAAATCTGCAGCTTTGGCGTTCATCATCGCCGCAAAGCCCGCTACGCTGCCGCCCACATGCAGCGCGATCGCCACCGCCGCGTCGTTGCCGGAGGCCAGCATCAGCCCATAAAGCATATCCTCCATGCTGACCTTTTCGCCAAGCCCAAGATACATGCTGGAGCCTTCCGTGCCGTAAGCTTCCCGCGTCACCGTCACCGTTTCCCGCAACGGGCAGTTTTCCAGCGCGATCACCGCCGTCATGATCTTGGTCGTGCTTGCCATGGGAAGGCGCGTATGGGCGTTTTTTGCGCAAAGCACCTTGCCGCTGCTCACCTCCAGCAGCGCGCTCGCCTTCGCTTTGACAACCGGCGCCTCTGCCGCCCGGCTTGGTGCGACCCAGACGATCATCGCGCAGCAGGCGCAAAGAACCGCGCACAACCTTTGCCACAGCCTACGCATTGGTTTCGTCTTCCTCCTTGCGTGCGCTGTTTTTCGCCCAGCCCTCCACGATCTGCAGCGCCTGAGGCACGGCGTCCATAATACGCTCGATGGGCGTAGCATAGCTTGTGGACAGAAGGCGCACCTTCTCCTCGTTCACATACAAAAAACCCATAGGCGTCAAGCTCATGCCAGCCACCGCCGTGCCCGCGAAGGGATACGTCTGTTTCTCCGCTGTATCCAGCATTTCACCGCTTTTCTTCACAGGGCCGCCCTTTTGCCCGTATTCGCCGCCGCCGGACAAAAATCCCAGCGTGACCTTGGATATCGGCAGGATCACCGTCTTTTCCCCCGCCATGATGGGCTTTCCCACCACCGTATTCACATCTGCGATCTCCTTGAGCTGTTCCATAGAGGTTTCCATAATGTTTTCAATGGGATGCGGCATATTCTTCTCCTTGCTTTCTTTTCATTTTCTCACGCAATACAGCAAGCATAATATGCGCGGCGCGCAACACGAATATGCCTTCCAGTTTTAGCCTGCATGCGTTTCCCTCGAAGGTCGGAAAAACAGCGATTTCACAAGGTATCCGCTGCACGCAGGCCAGCGTGTCAAGGGCGATGCGGATAAAACCCGTCAGCAGCAGCGTACCCACGACGCTGTCCGCGCACCCTATCTCTCCCTCGCAGCGCAGCTTGACAAGGCGCACATGCCGGCGAAGCGACAGCATGCCCTTCCACTTTCCTTTTCTAGTTTTCTTCTTTTTCTTTAGAGAAAAGCGCGGTATATGCCACCGATCCTTTTCAAGCTTTTTCCATGTGTATGGATCCTTCCATTCCCCGTAAAACTCGAACCGAAGCGGTAAAAGCCCATAAAATACCCGGTATTCCGTACGCACATACACCGCGCTGCCGCAAAGCCGCAAGCTCACGAACACACGGATATTCCAAAACAAACCGGCCACTGCGATCAGCGGCAGCAAAAAAAACAACGGCATAGCCCTCTCCTCTCGGATCGCTATGCCGTTAGATTGATGCATTTTTGCTTTTTTTATGAAAAATTTTCCCCTTCGACTTCCGTAGCCCCCAGCTGCGGCTCCTCCTCATCCCCCGGCGAAAACTGTGGCAGATCTTTCAGCGAGTGAAGGCCGAACTGACGCAAAAAAGCGTCCGTGGTGCCAAACATCATGGGGCGGCCTATGGTGTCCTTGCGCCCCACCTCCTGTATCATGCCAATGTTGAGCAATTGGCTCACGGAATAATCGCAGCGCACGCCGCGCACAGCCTCGATCTCGGCACGCGTAACGGGCTGCTTGTATGCGATGATGGAAAGCGTCTCCAGCATGGACTGTGAGAAGCTTTTTGCCTGCACGGGCTGCAGCATATTCTCTATGACCGGCGCGTATTCCCGGTTGGATACAAGCTGCACCGTCTGTTCGGTCATATAGAGCTGTATGCCTCTTTTTTCCTCTCGATATAACGCATCCATCCTTTGAAGAAGGGATTGCAGCTCAAGCTGCGTCATATCCAGGCCGCTCATCAGCTCCGCAAAGGTAAGCGGCTCTCCCGACACAAAAAGAATACATTCCACAATGGATATTTCTCTGTCCTGCATCTGTCTTTCCCCTTTATTCGTCCATATACGCGATATCCGCGTCGTCATCAAGCAGGCGATCCGCCTCGATGAAAATGGGGCCGTACTGCCTGTCCTGATCAATCTTGACCTCGTTATGCTGCAGCATGTCCATCAACGCCATCATGGTAACGATGATCTCCATTTTGACAAAAGCACCATCAAAAAGTTCTTCAAAGCGTATCCGTCTGTGCGACGAGAGCAAGGCGCGTATCTTGCCGTGCTGCGCACGAATGGTGTACGCATCCGCCTGCACCTGCCGCTGCGGTGCGCGCCCCGTGCGCTCTTGTACCTTGCTGAGCACGGATAGAAAGGCGTTGTACAGGCTGTCCAGATCGGACGCCGCCAAATCGTATTCCTGCGGCGGCAGTAAAACCTCCTCCGGGAGCTTGGTATAGCTTCCGCCTGTTCCGTCGCGCAGGGCGGCAAGCTTTTGCGTCGCCTCTTTGAATGCTTTATATTCCCGCAGCTGACGGATCAGCGTTACCTCGGGGTCTTCTTCCTCGTCCTCCTCGCGGGGCGGCCTTGGCAGCAGCGAGCGGGATTTGATATACAAAAGCGTCGCGGCCATGGCTAAAAACTCGCTGGCCATATCCATGTCCAGCGCATCCACCTGTCGCATATAGGCCAAATATTCCGCAGTGATCTGTGAAATGAAAATATCCTTGATATCGACTTCCGCCCTTTCTATCAGGTGCAAAAGCAGATCAAGGGGGCCGTCGAATTGTGAAATGTGTACCTCGTATGCCATAATCGCTTACAACGCACGAAACAGAAGGCTATAAAACGCCAGAATGCCATTGGATACGCCGGATATAGCAAATGACATAATACCCGTAAGAAGCCTTGTCAACACCAGCGCGATGAGGATAAAGGAACCGTAGCGCTCCATCCACATAAAGAAATTGGGGCCGATCTTGCGGATCAAAAGGCATTCCAGCACATGAAAGCCGTCCAAGGGATAAATGGGGATCAGATTAAAGATGCAAAGACCCAAATTCAACGAATAAAACACGGAAAGGAACCGCATGAGTATCGCGTTGTCAACGTTGAGCTTGAACAGGCAAAAAAGCTGCACGCCCATGGTGATAAAGGCCAGCAGAAAATTGACGGTCACGCCCGCCAAGGATACGATGATCTCATCCCTGCGAGGTCTGTCAAAGTTGCGCGGGTTGATGGGCACGGGCTTCGCCCAGCCAAAGCGGAACATCAAAAGAAACACCAGCCCCATGGGGTCGATGTGCTGCAGCGGATTCAGCGTCATACGTCCCATAGCCTTGGCCGTCGGGTCGCCCAGCTTGTAGGCGGCAAACGCGTGCGCCCATTCATGGGCGGATAGCGCCACCAATATAGCCGGCACAAGATAGATCGCGTCGCTTAACAGCTCGCGCAGGTAGGTAGTGATAAAGCTCAAGGATTCACGCTCCCATATTCAGCATTGCCCCTATTATACGCCAAACGCACAGCGCAGGGCAAGGTCAAATACGCGATCTACATGTGAAGAAAGCTGCGCATGACCCGCGCAAGCCTGTCGCGCCAACGTGACGCCGCCATATCCTCCCGCACCGTCAGCTCTACCTTTGCCAGCAGCCCGCCGTCCGCATCCATATAGCTGATGCCGCCCAGCACCTCCCCCGCGCGCATGGGAGCCGTAAGCTCGGTCGGGATATCGCTCTTTTCCGTGTAGGCGCCGTCAAGCGGCATGACCACACGCACATCCGACGCCGCGATCAGATCGCACGCGGCCTCCACGCCGTTTTTCACCGGCACGCCGCTGACCAGTACCTCGCCACGCTTTGCAAGCTGCTCCACCTGAAAGGTCGCAAACGCATATTCCAACAATGCCTTGGCCGCTTGCGCCCGTTCCTTGGCGTTTTCCGCCCCCAGTACGGCACACACATACGTCGCGCCCTCGCGCGTAGCCATGTAAACGCCACAATACCCGGCCGTATCCGAGGAGCCCGTTGCGCCGCCGTTGCAGCCGGAGCAGCTTTTGAGCAGCTTATTGGCGCTGGCCATCTCCGTCACAAGACCCGAATCGTGTGTGATGGTATCGTAATACATGCCGCTGTAGGTCAAAAATGTACTGCTTTGGGACAGCGCCGCGCCAAGAAGCGTAATATCCGCCGCTGAAAGCTGCGTCTGCGTCCCCATCCTATCCGTGCAGCGTGCCGTGACGCCCAACGCAGCAAGCCTTTCGTTCATGCGTTCAACAAACGCCTCGTCCGAAGAAAGCACCGCCTCGCTCAAGGCAAAGATGGCGTCGCCCGCCATGATCATGACGGCGCTTTTATAGAGATCGCCCGCCAGCATCTCCTCCCCGGTCGTCAAAAACGCCGTAGGCCCGCCTATATCCGCAGCGGCCTCGCTTATGCGCAGACGCTGCGTCAGTTCAAGCTCCCCCCTGTCCGCCGCCTCACACACGCTTAGCAGTGCGGGCAAGCGCATAAGTCCCGCCGTATCCATCGCTTTTTGCGCCTCCTGTTCCATGAGGATCACGCCGCTTTGCGCTTCCATCACGCATACCGCAGCGCCGCTGTCGATCTCTATGGGCAGCCCCCGCGTCGGCGCAGGCAGCAGCAGGTAAAAGCACAGGCATAAAATGATGACCGTCTTTTTTTTTCGCACAATAAAACCCTCCCCATCCTACCTAAGCATACGATGATGGAGAGGGTCGCAGAAGTACTTAACGCAATTTTTTCAGGAAGGATGTTCCGCTTATCCAATCCTCGCCCGTGAGGTACGCATACGCCGTACTGCCGATATCCGCAAAGCTGTGCAGCGTACCCAGATCCACGCCGCCCTTCAGGGAAGGCGCGTACACAAGAAGCGGAATATATTCCCGCGTGTGATCCGTGCCCGGATGGGTAGGATCGCACCCGTGATCCGCCGTGATCATCAATAGATCGTTAGGGTGCATGGCCTGTATGAGAGAAGGTAAGCGCGTATCGAAATATTCCAATGCGGCAGCATAGCCTTCCACGTCGTTGCGATGCCCGTAGAGCATGTCGAAATCCACCAGATTGGTGAATATAAAACGCCCTTCGCCCTTTTCGATGTATTGCAGCGTCGCGTCGATCCCGTCGGGGTTGTTGCGCGTATGGTTTACCACGTCCACGCCGCGCTTGCAAAAGATATCCTCGATCTTGCCTACGCCGATGGTGGTAAAACCCTTCGCGCTCAAACCGTCCAGCACCGTTTCCTCAATGGGCGGCACGGCATAATCGCGGCGGTTTTCCGTGCGCGTATACGCTTCTTCCGTACCGATAAAGGGTCTCGCAATCACGCGCCCTACCAAATCGTCGCCCACGAGCATCTCGCGTGCGATCATGCAAATCCTATACAGCTCGTCCAGCGGAATCACCGCCTCATGCGCCGCGATCTGAAACACGCTGTCAGCGGAGGTATAGACGATGGGCTTGCCCGTGCGAACATGCTCGTCGCCCAAACGTTGTATGATCTCGGTGCCGGAGGCTACGCAGTTCCCCAGCGTGCCGCGGCTAATGCGCCTTTCAAACTCCTCCATAATGCGCTTGGGGAAGCCGTTCGCATAGGTTTTAAACGGCGTTTGCATGATGATGCCCATCATTTCCCAATGCCCGCAGGTCGTATCCTTGGCATGCGTCATTTCCGCCGCACGCCCGAAGCTTCCCTTGATGGGGCCTGTCCATTCCGGCAGGCGGGAATCCGCAATACGGCTCAACCCCAACCCGTACAGGTTCGGCAGTGCCAGTTTACCCCGTGCCTTATATAGATTCCCCAGCGTATGTGCGCCCGCGTCGCCAAAGTCGGCAGCGTCCGGCAGCGCGCCTATGCCAACACTGTCTAAAACGATCAAGATCACCCGTTTATCCATGCTTCACCTCATTATGTTTTTTTCATCCTACCACCGACGCCCTTTTCCGTCAATCAATCCATGCGCAACAGATACACCGCCAGCGGCGTAACAAGCCCCTGCAACAGCACGAGAAAGGCAAGCTTGCCGATCAGGCGTACAGGGGCGCTCCCTTTTCGCCTGTTGCGCGTCCCCGCGTCGGCAGGCGTCGGCTCCTCCCATAAAAACCAGTACAGCCGCAGTACGATCCCCATCATACCGCATGTTGCCGCCGCCAGCGACAACACCGCGATCCCCTTTTCGCCATAAGCAAACAACAGCTCGCTTAAGGTAAAGCCATATGTGAAGCCCTCAAGCCCGAAAGCAGCCAGCGCCGCCGCAATCCGTGTGCCGCCTTCCCGGCCATATGCGACGGCGCATGTCAGCATCGTCTGCCAAAGCGCCGCACACAAAAGCGCCCGCCATAAAACAGCGGTATCGATACACAGATAATCGGAGATTACAGCTTGCGCCACATCCTGCCCGTGAAAAAGAATATTGCTGGAAACGCCGCATAGGATACACAGCCCCAGCGCACATGCGCTAAACATAAAACGATAGGGATGCCGCCCCACGGTTTTTAGAAATCCAGACGGTTCGGATAAATAGATGGGCATAGAAAGCCTCCTGCCAAAGCGTATGGCAAAAGGCCGGCGATTATTCCGGTTTCTGCTTCATGCGCATCACCACACGCTCGCAAAGCATAGCGATAAATTCCTTGCAGGTAGGTGCGCCGCTCCCTCGATCCACCGTATAACCAAAAAGCTGATGCTGCGCGTCCATATTTCCATGGTTCCACGCGTATTCGATCGCCGTGCGCACGTCACGATCCACGGTTTTCCACGACGCACCGTTTGGCTCTCCCAATATAGGAAAAAGCTCTGTGGATATGTTGGGCACCTTGCCGCCGTGACTTACGCAGTACTGCAAAGCGCTTTTAATATAGGCATAGCCCTTTAAATGTGCCGGAACGCCCAAGGCGCGCAGATAGTTGACCGTAATCGTCTCGCAGCGAAGATCGTGCGCCGGTGTTTTCGCGCCCGCCGGGGCGCTGAATATCCGGCTCCTCGCCTGCACGGTTTCCTTTACGCGGGTAAACACTTGCGAAGGGTCGATAGGCTTATAGAAGAAATAGACCACGCCCAAATCCATAGCCTGTTGAATGATTGCAGGATTCAGATAAAACGGCGTCGTCGCAAAGATCATAGTATCCGGCGTCGTCTTTGCAGCGTGCAAATTGCGCAAAATATCCATACCGTCCATCTGCGGCATGATCATATCCAGTATGGCAATATCCGGCTGCAAGCCGGCAAACGCCTGCAAAGCGTCTTGACTGCCACCAACGCAGGGCAACACTTCAAAAAGGTCTGAGGTGGCAAAACACTGCTGCAGACGCAAGGCAAAATCCGTATTGTCGTCTATGATCAACACACGCACAGGTTTCATATATGTAAATTATAGCAAATTCCTCTGCGCAAATAAAGCATTTTTTCACTGTGACATTGCAGCTTCATACATCCATTCCGCATACACGCAATAACCGCGCGACGGGTCATTGACGAAAACATGCGTCACGATGCCCGCAAGCTTTCCATTTTGCATGACCGGGCTACCGCTCATGCCCTGCACGATGCCGCCGGTCGTGGAAAGCAGCCTTTCGTCCGTGATCTCCACGATCATGCCCTTCCCTGACGCCTTTTCCTGCGGAAAGCACTTGTTGATACGGCATGCAAAAGCCTGCACGCCGGCTTCATCCACAGTGGAAAGGATCACCGCATCCCCCGTTTTCACCTCGTTTGCATAGGCCAACGGCACGCCGTTCGGATAAAGCGGATGCGATAACGGTGCGTAAAGCTCTCCAAAGATACCGTATTCCGTGTTGGTACGCAGCGCGCCGATCTTTTCACCCGCACCGCCAAATGCGCCGTGCAGCTCCCCCGGCGTGCCCTGCAAGCCATAGGATATGCCGATCACACGCGCCTGCGATATTTCGCCGTTCCCGATTTGCAGCAGCGAACCCGTATCCACGTCCGTCACGGGATGGCCAAGCGCGCCATAACGCAGGGTCAGCGTGTCATAAAAGGAGATCGTGCCGATACCCGCCGTGCTGTCCCGCACCCAGATTCCAAGCTTATATAACCCATCGTCCGCCGCCTGCGCGGGACGAACCTGCACGTCAAGCCTGGTATCCTCCCGTTGGATCGTCAACAGCAGCGTGTCCCCCCCGTGCGCGCAAAGCTGGCTTAAATGCGCGGCGTTCTTCACCGCATCGCCATTCACGCTTAAAATGATGTCGCCCGCCTTCAGACCCGCCGTTTGTGCGGGTGACGTCGGCTTTCCATTGATGGCGGTAAAGCTCGTCATGCCTACCACCAAGGCGCCCGGCATGTATAGGGCTACGCCTATGGACTGGCCGCCCGGCATAAGCATGATCCGTTCTCTTTGATGCACATGGATGCGTTTGACGGTCAGCACGTCAAACAGCTTCACCCGCATAGTCTGCACGGCGTCGTTCAAACGCTCCGCCGTGCTCGCGCCTACGGGAGCCGCCTGTGCGGAAAGGGAAAACGGTCTTTCCATTCCCAAAGAAAGACTAGGCATATCCCCCTCCGTCACATAGATGTCTGACGGAAGCGCCGCCACAAGCCGCATAGGCTTGCTTAGATTGCAGGCCGTCAGGAGTATACACAGCAGCACGCCAAAGCGTTTCAGTCCCTTATATTTCAAAGCACAACCTCACAAAAAAATCACTGCGAAATGCTTCGCAGTGATTATCATGGGTGTATAAGCGCCTATGTATACTTGGATAAATATGTGGTTCATCCGGCTCATTTTTTACGAAGCGCCGCCTTGTCCTTCCGGGAAGCCAGCAACAGCTCACGGGCATGCTCGCGCGCCGAGGCGGAGCTCGTCCCGCCGCTCATCATATCGCACAGCCGCTCTACGCATCCCTCGTCGTCCAGCCTGCGCACCCGCGTGTGCGTCGCATTCTTGTCGCTTTGCTTTTCCACGATATAATGTACATCCGCCAGCGCCGCGATCTGGGGAAGATGCGTCACACACAGCACCTGATGCGACATGGCAATACATACCATCTTTTCGCCGACAACGGAGGCCATACGCCCGCTGATGCCCGTATCGATCTCGTCGAATATGAGCGTGGGTATCGCATCCCTGTCCGCAAAGATGGCCTTGAACGCCAACATGATACGGGAAAGCTCGCCGCCGGAGGCCACCTTTGCCAGTGGCTTTACCGGCTCGCCTGCATTGGCGCTCAGCAAGAATTCTACGTCGTCCTCGCCCTCCGGCGAGAAACGCAAAGCGGCTGCCTCGGAAAAACGCGTCTGAAAGTCCGCTTTGCTCATCCCCAAATCATGCAGCTGTCCCTCCACCTGCGTTTTAAGCGTCTTTGCCGTTGACGCGCGAAGTGTGGACAGCGCTTTCGCCGCCTGCCTGTACGCTTTGGCGCAGGCTTCGCGTTCCGCCTGCAGCTTTGCTTGCCGCATCGCCGCATTTTCAAGCGCGTCCAGCTTATCCTTGGCGGCTGTGCAAAACGCGAGCACCGCCGACAGGTCTTGTCCGTATTTTCGTTTCAGGGATGCAAGCAGATCCAGCCGCTCCTCGATCTGTGCAAGCCGCTCAACGTCAAATTCAAAGCCGCTTTTGCAATCCCGCAGGGTATAAACCGTATCCTCCAACATATAGTATGCCTCGGAGAGCCGCTCGCTTATTTTCGCATATGCTTCATCATATTCCCCGATAGCCTCCATGCCGTGCCGCGCGCTTTGCAGCTGCGGCATCACACCCTGCTCGTCATTTAACATGCTGTAGCTTTGCTGCAGCGCTTCCATGATCTTTTCGGCATTCATCAGAAGCGCACGTTCCTTCATGAGCGTTTCTTCCTCATCCGCTTGCAAGGACGCCGCATCGATCTCGTTGATCTGATAGCGAAGAAGATCCATTTCCCGCATGCGCTCATCCTCGCTCATGGCGCCAAGCTTGTCCTGCTGCAACAGCGCATGATAGGCAGCGGCAGTTGCAGCTACCTTTTCCTTGAGAGGCTTCATCTGTGCCGCAGGCGCGCAGGCGTCCAAAAAGCTTATGTGCGTAAGCGGATTCAGAAGCGCTTGATGCTCGTGCTGGCCGTGGATATCCACCAGCCGATCCGTAATGGATTTCAGCAGCGACAGCGTAACGAGCGTCCCATTGATGCGGCACACGTTTTTGCCGCTTTGGGCAAGCTCACGGGAAACGATCAGCTCATCCTCTGCATCTATCCCGTTTTCTTCTAAAATAGTCGATATTCGCGCATCGCGTATGTCGGTAAAAACGGCTTCCACCCTCGCCTTTTCCGCATCGTGCTTAATGAGCTCGCGGCTCGCGCGCTCGCCAAGCACCAGATTCACCGCGTCGATCACGATGGATTTTCCCGCGCCTGTTTCGCCGGTCAAAACATTCAGGCCGGACGCAAATTCCAAGTCCAGCCCTTCGATCAACGCGACATTATGAATACACAGCCGTTGCAGCATATAGAATTCTCCTAATGTTTAGCCATCGCCTTAAACTTTTCGATCAGATTCTGCATGTCCGCGCCCTCGCTCACCGCGATAAAGATCGTATTGTCGCCCGCTATGGTGCCTACGATATCCTTCCATTTCAGGGAATCGATCGCCTCGCTGGCAGCATTGGCCGTGCCCGTCATGGTTTTGATTACGATCAAATTGCCGGTAGAGTGAATGGAAGTGACAGCATGCGCAAAAATGCTGATAAAGCGTTCCTGCAAGCCGTTTTCCGCATTGTCCACCGTCGCGTATTTATAATTGCCGTCGGAAGCGAGAACCTTGATAAGCCGCAGCTCCTTAAAGTCCCTTGAAAGCGTAGCCTGCGTCACGTTCATCCCGTGCGCGCGCAAGCGCGCCGCAAGATCCTCCTGCGTTTCGATATCCTCTTGCGTAATAATGTCCAGTATCATGGATTGTCTTATCGATTTCATCTGAACCTCCATCGTTAGGCAAGCTTATCGTGGATCAACGCGTACAGATTCCGTTTACGCACGCGCACAAACTTCACCATGCGTTCGCCGCGGGTGATCGTCACCACATCCGTGGGCAAAACCTCGCACACATGTACGCCGTCGATCGCAAGATGCGTATTGCCGTCAACCAACATCTGTATCCTGGAGGTCGCGGGCGTAATGATAGGGCGAAACGCCAGGGAATGTGGGCAGATCGGCGTAATGACAGCCGCCTCCAGCCCGGGCGCCACGACAGGGCCGCCCGCAGAGATAGCGTAACCCGTCGCACCGGTCGGGGTGCTAACGATCACGCCGTCACAGAACACATCGCCCGCGTCCGTATCATCAATGGCGACGCTCACCTTGACGACGCCGGAAAAGCTTTCCTTATACAAAAGCACATCGTTGATACAGGTATATTGCTGTTTTTCATTGACATTGCATTGCAGCATCATGCAAGGATCGATCGAATAGGCGTTTGCAAGGAGCGCGTCGAGCACCTCGTCAAATTCGTCAAGACCCACATCGCTCAAAAAGCCTATCCTGCCAAGATTCACGCCGCAAAGCGGGATATCCCGGCGCACCGCCTCCGAAGCCGCACGCAAAATAGTACCATCCCCGCCAAAGGCAAAAAGGATGTCGGGTTCTATCTCGGCAAAATTAGGCAACGCAAGCACGCCATCCAATTCCTCCGTTACGGAGCAACGAAAGCCCCTCTGCGCAGCCCGCTCCGTCGCATGGCGCACAGCCTGTACCAATTCATTTCTTTGTGGGTTTGCTACAAATCCGAGACATGGTTTCGTCATAGGGAAGCAACTCCTTCCTGCGACCTTATTCTATTATACTTGGTATGTATATTTCAAGGAAAATCCAATAAATATACATCCGCCTTGTATTATTCCGCTTTATCCAGCGCCTCGTGCGCCAGTTCCGTCACCGTTTGCGGGGAATCCGCACAATTCTCCGCATCCCCGCCCTTTTGGAGCACCAGCAGAAACTCGATGTTTCCCTTCGGCCCCTTGATGGGCGAATAATCCATATGCCGCACGGCGAATCCCGTCGCCCGCGCAAAATCAGCCGCCGACGCAAGTACCTGCGCATGCACGCGCACATCCCGCACAACGCCGTTTTTGCCCACATGCTCCCGCCCCGCTTCAAACTGCGGCTTAACAAGCACCACGGCATACGCCCCATCGCCAAGGCAGGTATACAGCGCGGGCAGGATCAGGCGCACAGAAATGAAAGAAACGTCTATAGACGCAAACCGCGGCGCCTCATCGAACCAATCCGGCGAAAGGTTGCGCGCGTTTGTTCTTTCCATCACGACCACACGCGGATCGTTGCGCAGCTTCCAATCCAGCTGCCCATATCCCACGTCGATGGCATACACCTGTTTCGCGCCGTGCTGCAGCATACAGTCCGTAAAGCCGCCCGTAGACGCGCCAATATCCAAGGCCACAGCGCCGTCTAGCGTCAGGCCGTACTTTTCCATAGCCTTTTGCAGCTTTAAGCCGCCCCGGCTCACGAATGGATTCATATCGCCGCGCACAAGCAGCACAGTCTCCGGCGGCACCGCCTGACCCGGCTTATCGATACGCACCTCCTGTAGATACACCAACCCCTCCATGATCATGGAGCGGGCTTTTTCTCTGCTTTCAGCAAGTCCCAGCTCCGTAAGCCGGACATCCGCCCTCGTTCCCTTCATGCGTTTGCGCCTCCACAGTTGAGTACGGCGCTGCGAATATCCTGCACCGTTATGCCGCACCACACATCCTGCCTTGCGACCGCCGCATGCGCGACAGGCACATCAGGCACGCCAAGCCGTATGACCGGAATACCGGGCAACGCTTCCGTAACGCGCATGCCAAGACCCTGCGATGCAAGACCGTCCTCCACGGTAATGACGCGTTTGCAGCTCTCGCGGAGCCTTTGGAGCATCGTCTCATCCATCGGACGAACGGTACACGCCTCCACAAGACCGGTGTTAAGGTCTTGGCACGCGCAGCGCGCGTTTGCAAGCACACGGCCGCTTGCGATCACGCACACGTCGGATAACGGCATGAGTTCTCGCCATTTCCCCGGCACAAAAGACTGCTCGCACGCCTCGCCAACGGGTAAGCACCCGCGCGGATAGCGTATGACGACCGGTACGTTTTCAGACAGCGCTGCGCGCAGCATAGCCGCAAGATCCGCCTGCGTGGAAGGCGACCATATCTGTATATACGGCATGGATAGAAAATACGCCACATCGTATACGCCCTGATGCGTCTCTCCATCCTCGCCCACAAGCCCTGCGCGGTCGGCGCAAAACACCACCGGCAGCTTTTGCAGGCAAACATCATGCAGGATCTGATCATAGGCCCTTTGCAAAAACGTCGAATAGATCGCTACCACCGGGCGCATGCCGCGCGCGGCAAGCCCGGCCGCCATGGTGACGGCATGCTGTTCGGCAATGCCAACATCAAAAAACCGTTCAGGGTAGCGCTGAGCAAATCCCGTCATGCCGGTTCCCATCGGCATAGCCGCGCACACCACGGCTACCGCAGGGTCATGCGCCGCGAGCTCGCAAAGCGTTTCGCCCGCAATCGCCGCATTATCCTTTATATGCCCGCTGCAAAGCGCGCCGGTTTGCGGATCGAATTTGCCGACGCCGTGAAAAACATCCGGCCGCGCCTCCGCCGGCTGGTAACCGTGCCCTTTTTGCGTCAAAACATGTACGATCACAGGATGTTGCAGTTCCTTGGCTCGCTGCAGCACCTGGCAAAGCTGCTCGACATCGTGCCCGTCTACAGGACCCCAGTATTTAAAACCGAAATTTTCAAAGTAAGCGTTATCGGGCAACAGAAAGAACTTGATTCGATTGCGTATGGTGCGAAGCCGCATCTTTGTTTTTTCGCCCCAGCTTGCGCGGCGTGCTAAAAACGCCTCTGTCTTTTGCTTAAAGCGCTGATATCCTCTGCTCCGCCTCGCTTTGCGCAGACTTTTGCTCAACGCGCCGACGTTGCGGGAAATGGACATATTGTTGTCGTTGAATATGACGATCAGCGGTAGCTTCGCGTCTCCCGCGTCGTTGAGCGCTTCAAAGGCCATACCGCCCGTTAGGGCGCCGTCGCCTATAACCGCTACCACATGCTCGTCGCTTCCCTGCAATCTGGCAGCGCGCAGCATGCCAAGCGCCGCCGAAACGGAGGTGCTGGAATGTCCCGTATCAAAAGCGTCATATACGGATTCGTTCCGCTTGGGAAATCCGCTTAAGCCAGCCTCCGTTCGGATGCTGGGAAAGCCTTCGCGGCGACCTGTTAAAAGCTTGTGCACATACGCCTGATGCCCAACGTCAAATACGATCTTATCCTTGGGGCAGTCAAATACGCGGTGTATTGCAATCGTAAGCTCCACCACGCCAAGGTTGGACGCTAAATGCCCGCCGTTTTGCGAAACGGTCTCCACCAGCGTCTCCCTGATCTGCGACGCAAGCGGCGCAAGCTCCTCTTTCGGAAGCTTTTTTATATCGGCAGGTGTATGGATTTTTCGTAAAATATCATCCGTCAAATTCTTCTTTGTCCTTTGTTTAGGATTTTCGCGCCAAGGTTTGATCGATCAGCGCAAGGAAAAATGCCGCGCGATCTTCAAATACCGCCAGCGCCGCCCGCGCGTCACAGGCGGCTGCCTGTGCCTTTTCCCGCGCCGTTTCCAGCCCGAACAGCCGTACATACGTCAGCTTGTCCGCGCTCGCATCCTTGCCTAAGGTTTTTCCCATCCGCGCAAAGTCGCCCTCCACATCCAAAATATCGTCCGTGATTTGGAAAAGCAAACCATACGCCGTACCAAAGTCCTCAAGCGCCCGGATGGCCGTCTCGTCGCCGCCGGCCGCATAGCCGCCTGCACAAACGGCGGCTTTGAGCATAGCGCCCGTCTTGTTTTCATGGATATGCCGCAACGTCTGCGCATCGCCGGCAGGCTGTCTTTCGTTGACAAGATCGCAGGCCTGCCCCGCCACCATGCCGTGTACGCCAGCACCCTTGGCTACTGCGTCCACGGCCTTCAAATAAGCGCTGTCGTTGGCGTTGGCAAGCGCCGCCTCCAGCATAATCTCAAACGCATAGGAAAGCAGCCCGTCGCCCGCCAGCACCGCGAAGCCCTCGCCGTATACCTTGTGGTTGGTAGGCTTGCCGCGCCGATAGTCGTCGTTATCCATGCAGGGCAGATCGTCATGGATCAGCGAATAGGTATGGATCATCTCTATTGCGCATGCAAGCGGCAGCGCCCGCTCCACATCCCCGTGCAGCATATCGCAGGCAGCAAGGAGCATGCGCGGGCGGAGCCGCTTCCCGCCCGCCATCACGCTGTATGCCATGACCTCCGCCAAATGCGGCGGTATGCGCGCATCCGAAAGATACGCCTGCAATCGCCGCTCGATCAAGGCGCTCATCTGCTCCGCACTCATGCCTTTTCTCCCGTTTCCACCACATCGAGCTTCGCGTCATAGGCTTCCAATATGCCTTGGCAATGCTTGGATAATGCTAAGCCGCGCTCGTATAACTCCATCATAGCGTCCAACGAAATGTTGCCGGAGGAAAGCGCCTCCACGACCTGCTCCAGCTCCTTGACCGCTTCCTCGTATGGCATATCCTTTTTGATTTTCTGCATGTCAGCTTTCCTTCCGTGTTTCCATGATCAATGCCTGCGCCGTACCGTCCGCCATGATCAGCTCCACACTTTGCTCCTTGTGCAGCTGGCGCACAGCGCTTATATAGCCGTCCCCGCCCTTCACAAGCGCGTAGCCGCTCGCAAGCGCCCGCCGGGGCGAGAGTGCCTCCAAACGTCCCGTAAGCGCGTCCAGTGCGGCGTAATTCCCCACCATCTGCGCCTGGGCAGCGCGTTTGAGCGTATCCGTTTGATATCGCACATTTTCGCGCAGCTTTGCGATCCTATGCGCGGGCGCTATCATGCCAGCCGAGGTTTGCAGGCTTTTGAGCCTGTCCCGCTCCCTTTGCAGCGCACGGCGCACGCCGTTTTGCATACGCGCCCGCGCATCCTCCGTCCAGCCATACAGCTCGTCATACACAGGCACGCACAGCTCCGCGGCCGCAGAGGGCGTCGGCGCCCTTTGATCCGCCACATAGTCCGCAATGGACACGTCCGTTTCATGCCCAACGGCGCTCACCACGGGAATATTGCTTTCATAGATGGCGCGCGCCACCGCCTCCTCGTTAAACGCCCAAAGATCCTCCATACTGCCGCCGCCACGTCCCACGATCAACACGTCGGCCAAATGCTTTTCATTCATATATCGTATGCCTGCGGCAATATCCTCCGCGGCGCCAGACCCCTGCACCTGCGCGGGATAGAGAAGAATTGGCATATTGGGAAATCTGCGGCCCGCAACATTCACAATATCATGGATCACCGCGCCGCTGCGAGAGGTGACGACACCTATACGCCGTGGCAGCAGCGGCAACGCACGCTTATGCGCCGCATCAAAAAGCCCCTGCGCCTCCAAGCGCGTTTTAAGCATCAAAAAACGGCGATATAATTCCCCTTCGCCTTCCTGCCGCACATCCTCAACATAAAGCTGAAACTGTCCGTCACGCACAAAAAGCGATATGCTGCCATAGGCGACGACCTGCATGCCGTCTTGCAGCGCACAGCTAAGCTTCGCCGCCTGATTTCTAAACATCACGCAGCGTATCAAGGCCGTGTCGTCCTTCAGGGAAAAATAAAGATGTCCTGACGAATGACGCTTCATGCCGCTGATTTCGCCGCGCACGCCAATATGCTGCAACAGCGTTTCCCGCCGCAGCATGCCGTTTACATATTCGTTAAGCTGCGATACGCGCAGCACATAGCCGTTTTCCATCCTATCCATTTTGCCGTCTTGTCCTCTGCCGTTAAGAAGCCTAAACCTATGTTATACTAGCATATGCCGCAGTGCATAGCAAGAGCGCTGTCCCCACGGGGCCAGCGCTCAAAAAATGACAGAAAGCTTATACCGGCGCATCCTCTATCCTTTTTGCGAGCGTACCCAGCATGCCGTTGATGTAGGAGGAGGACTTTTCTCCGCCAAATTCCTTTGCGAGCTCCACAGCCTCGTTGATGGATACGCTGCACGGTATATCATCCCTATATTGCATTTCGTAGATCGCAATGCGCAGTATGGACAGATCAACTCTGGGCATGCGCTCAATCTTCCAGCCGATAGCAATATCGTCGATCAGCGCGTCGATCTCCTCCGCATGCGCCTCAATGCCGGAAATGATCTCATTGGCATACGCCACATCCTCTGCAGCAGGCTCCGCATCTATACCGGACTTCTCCAATACCGCCTCATAGGTATCCTCGCCGCCGGCAAGCTTGGCAAACACCAGCTTCATGGCGACCTCTCTAGCTACTTTTCTGCTCATGCCCCTTTGTTATCCCCGTTCCTGTTACTTCTTAAAAAGCGTGTCAAACGCGTCCTTAACACGACCCCTGCCACCAGCATCCAGCAGCATACCGATAAAGTAACACACCGCCACGATCAAAATCAACAGCAAAGTGCGCCAAAAACCGATGGTAAAAAACAGGATGGACAACACGACGCCCACGCATACAGCAATAATGCGCCATTTATACTGTTGAAAAAACGCTCTGAAATCGTCCATTCTATCCCTCTTATCCGTTCTTTTGTTCGTGCGGCGGCACGATCAGCACATCGATACCCGTCACCGCAAGGCCGCACATCTTTTCTAAATATCCGCTCAACCCCTCCTGCAATTCAGCGATCGCAGCGGGTATATCCGCATCCGGCGACAGCGCTGTCCGCAACAGCAGCGAAGCGCCGCTTTCCCTTGGCGTGACCTCCGTATCGCAGGAGAGCACCGCCGGTTTGCTCTTGCAATATTGCCTGACCATCGTGTCCAGCGCCACAGCGCTGATCTGCAGGGAACCGTTCTCCCCCTTGCGGATCGTCACAGAGGCGGAGCCTTCGGCATGCGAGCCGCGCCTTAGTAAAAACGCCCATATGACCCAAATCGCCGCCACGATCAGCAATATTCCGACAACGCCAAAGGGCAGTGCGCTTAAAACACTCTGATCGGCGGCGGTAAGCATGCGGATAGGTACCCCCGTCCCTGTAACGCCCACGGACAAGCATACACCCCAAACACCCGCGCCTGCGGATAGCAATGCCAATAGCAAAAGCACCAGCTTGTCCCACGGGGAAGATGGTTTCATGTATCGCCCTCTCGTTATTCTTCCGTCGTCTTTTCGATATCTTCCACGACGGGTTTTGCAGCCTTGTCAAAGGCAATGGACTGCACAAAGACATTGACCTGCGCCACATCCAAGCCCGTCATGGTTTCGATGGCTTTTTTGACGTTCTGCTGGATCTGGCGGCAGACGTCCTGTATTTTGCAGCCGTATTTGACGACGATGGTCATATCCGCCACCACGGTATCGTCATTTACTTCGACCTTCACGCCCTTCGTATAATTCTTTTTGCCGAGTTTTCCGGTCAGTTCTTCCATCACGCCGCCTGTCAGACCCATAACGCCTTCTATTTCCATGGTAGCCAAATTGGCGATGGTTGCGATAACATCGTTGGCAAAGATAACCTTGCCACCCTCATTGGTGGTAATATCCGTGCTGATGTCTTTTTCCATAACCGTACCTCCTCATTCAATTTTTCATCATTATAGCAGAATCCCAAGGTTCTGTATAGGTTGGGTTACGTTTACTTACGGAAATTTCATATTTCCGCTACCTTTTCCTACCGTCCCGTCGTCACCTTGACGTCGCCCGCGTCGGCGCCCGTCTCACGCTGCACGATATCCAATATTTGCGCCACCTGCGCCGCGTTAAGGCTTTCGGCGTCCACGACCACGTTGACCGCGCCATTATGAAACGTCACGGCCGCGTCCGAAAAGCCCTTCGCGTTGATAAGCTGTTCAATGGTAAACTCCGCCTCCATGTGTTCTACCAGCGCAAGCTTTTGCTCCACGGCCTCATCCAGCGTTTCCGCGTCTACGCCCACGGTCGCAATCACTTCGTCCAGATACTGTATCTCCCGTTCCCGTACGCTCTCACGTTCGGCACGAAAGGCCGAAAAATAATCCTCCTGCGCGGGTTCCGTTTCAGTGCCCGCCGCTTCTATCACAGGCGTTGCCGAAGGCATCGTGCCGCTTGACGCAGCCTCCTTTTCCGACACCTTTAGGCAGATAGAGCCCACAAGCAAAACCCCCACCACGATCAGCACGCCATATTTTCGCAGCATATGTTCATTCCTCCTCCGCTTTTTCATACATTTTAAAAACTTCCACCCGTTCGCTTTCTATCCCAAGCACCGTGCAAACGGCGGTTTGTATACGAAGCCTTACCGAAATATCCTCGGCGCCCTCCGCCACCACGATCACGCCGCGTACCGTCTGCGGATCATTCTCCCGTGTAATCATCACCTTGGCCTGCCCCACGCCCTGCATGCAGCACAGCGCCTCCTCCAATTCGACGGCAATCGCATCCGCCCCGCTTTCCACGCTGTTATCCCATGGGCGCACAGGCGTTTTCGCCATCAAAAGGTACACGCTCGCGGCGATCACAAGCAGCACCAGATAGACCGTCGCCTCGAATCTTTTATCCGCCTTCATGCGCGCGATCAGCCGTTGCCAAACGCTCGTCTTTTCCTTCTTTTGCATGTGTTAGCCCATCCATTCGCCCAGAATGCCCGCCATGCACAGCAGCGCCGTCATGCGCAGGCTCATTGCAGCACTTTTCTTTATGGAACCGCTTGGCAGCAAAAACTCCAACAGCGTATACACCGTGCAAACCACGACCACCTTCATCACCATGCTTCCCATGCGCGTCACCCGTTCCCTACCGCCATCACAAGCCCCGCCATGATCATAAACATCAGCGCCACTACGATCACCACGGCCAACACATAGTTGCACAACTCCCCCATGTCCGCGATCATACCCGCGATATGCCCGTCGCTCACTGGCTCACAGACAGCCGCGCACAGCCGGAAGGTCAGGCCTGCCGCCACGATCTGCAGCACGGGCATGAGCGCATATGCCAGCGTCAATAGTACCGTCGCCGCACCCGCCGCATTTTTGATGAGCACCGCACACCCACGCACCGTATCCAGCGTGCCCGACACGATGCCGCCCACCACGGGCACGGCCTTATCCAGCGTATATTTTGCCGTGCGTATGCCTATGCTGTCCGCACCCGCCACGCTCATGCCCTGTAGCGTCACCACGCCTACATATACCGTAAACACAAAGCCTATCATCCATTTGCAGGCTGATTTGAGCAGCGTGCCGAAGCGTTTGAGCTCCTGTCGTGCTGTCAGATTGCCCGCAATGGTCAAAAGCCCCGCCGCCGTCACCACAGGCAGCACCGTGCCTGTGAAAAAGTCCATGACGCCGTCGCTCAAAAACGCCATAAGGGGACGCAGCATACCGGCGCTGGTCACGCGCCCCGTAGCGCAAAGCATGGTGACGAGTACCGGCGTCGTCATGGCGGCAAAGGCGCTGATCTCCCCCATGGTTTGCTGCGCGCGCTGCACGATGTCCAGAAAAAAACTCGCTGAGGCCGTTACCATCATGCCGTAGCACAAGAGCATAAGAACCTCTCGTATCCCGTGCACGTCGTCGAAAAGCGTCCCCAACACGCCCGTCAACAGGGCAATGGCAAAAAGCCGGGCGATCGTAAACGCGTTGTCGGTCAAGGCGCTTCGCAGGATATCCTTTAGCCCCCGCTCCATATCCGCGTAATCGATGGAAAGATCGCCGCTTGCATACTCCATCATCCAATCCGTGATGGGCATGCCGTTCCAAAGCGTCTGCAGCTCGTGCGAGAGTCTGGACGTCGCCTCCAGCCAAGGAGAAAGGTCATAGGTTTCCAGCTGCCGCTCTGCCTCCTCCTGTATCTCATCCTCCTGCGCATGCGCCTGCAACGGCACGCACAGCAATAGAAGCAAGCACAGCCATACATACAGCCTTTTCATATATACGTCGCAAAACGCGAAAGAATGTCCAGTATATCCAATATGACCGGAACGCTGACGGAAAGTATCAGCACGCGACCCACCAGCTCTACCTTGCCGCTTAGCGCGCTCTCGCCCGCGTCCTTGCAGATATTGGATGCAAATTGGATCAAATACGCAATGCCGATCACCTTGATAGCCACCCCCATATAGCGAACATCTATGCCGTAGCGCTCGAAGGCCGTACGAAGCGTTGAAAATATGCCCGTGAGCGTTTCCAGCGCTGAAAGCAGCAGCACGCCGCCCGCGGCGACCACAAACGGAACGACAAGCTCCTGCTTATACGCGCGCAGGATCACGGCGGCAACGCACGCAAGCAGGGCTATGCCCAACAGCTTTACGACCGTCATAGCGCTAATACAGCTCAAATACCTGGCGGACGTTATTGAGCAAGTTGCCGATCAGATCGATCACGATCATCAGCGTGATCACCAACCCCGCAAGCGTTACCAGCATTGCCATGTCCTCCCGCCCGGTCTGCTTGAGCAGCTGGCAAATCACCGCCACCAGAATGCCCACGCCCGCTATTTTTAAAATGATCGTAATATCCATATTTCCCCCTATTTCTTTAGCAGATCACCACCGCAAGGGCTAAGCCGCCCAACACCCCCAAGGAGCGGTACAGCCGTGCCCTCTTTTGCGTCTGTGCCCGCGCTTCCTCCGCAAACAACTGTAACCTTTGAAGCAGGCCGTCTATAAAGCGAAGCTGCGCTTTTGTATCCTGCGTGGCGCAAAACGCGTCGCCCAGCTCCAGCACCAGCCGGTATTCCTCCTCGCTAAGCGGCTGTAAAGCGTCCCTTCGCAGCGTACCCAAGCAGTTTTTCCACGCCTGATCAAAGCTTTCCGCGCGGGTAAGCTCCGCGTTCACACCATCCCAAAGCGCTTGCAGGCTTCCCTCCCTCAGCCGTAAGAGCATCAAGCGCATAGGAGGCAGGCTGCCCGCCATCCATCCGCGCATAGCGGCGATATCCCGATGCAGCGCGTATAAGAGCGCAACGCGCCTCTCGAGCTCCCCCGCCATTGCGTTGGCGCTGGCAAAGCACAGCAGCCCGCAGGCAAGGATAAGCAGCATCCGCGCCATCATGCCGGTATGACCCGTGCATATACCCGGTTCTCCGCCCGGTACAGCTCTATAATTTGCCTGAACAAACCCTCCTCCAGCAGCGCGCGCAGCTCCGGCCGCGCCGTCGCCGACGCGCGATCCCCCGCATGGGCGCTTGCCACCACCGCGACCCCGCTTTGGCTTGCGTCCCGCAGCGCCAAAGCATCCTCGCTTCCCCCAATCTCATCCGTGATGATCACGGCGGGCGACATGGAGCGTATGAGCATGGAAACCGCCTGCGCCTTGGGGTAGCCGTCCATCACGTCCGTGCGCTGCCCCACATCCAATAAGGGCGTTCCCAGATAGCATCCGGCGATCTCACCCCGTTCATCCGCAATCGCCACCTTGCGTGCCCGCACGCGCTTTCCGTCGGAAAACTGCCGGGCAATATCCCGCAGCATAGTCGTTTTCCCAACGCCGGGCGCGGAAAGCAGGAGGGCTGACACCGGCGCGCCCGCCCCGTCCACAAGATGCGGCATCACGTTGTCCGCACACCCCTTCCATTCCCGCGCAATGCGAATGTTAAAGCCGGACACCTCTGCCATGCTTCCCTCGCCGCCCATGCGGCCGCATATGCCGACCCGGTATCCGCCCCGTATGGTGAAATAGCCCTGACTTCTTTCTCTTTCGTAGGCATATATGGAATGCTCGCTCAGACCCTCCAACAGCACCGCACACAGTCTTTCATCGATGCTCTCCTGCCACAGAAGCTCATCATAATCGCTGCCGATCAGCTGCACGGGACGATGCACGCGCACGCGAATCTCCTCCAGCGTAGCACTTCGCTTTTCATCCAACGTAAATAGGCTTTTTTTTAACTTTTCCGGAAGATAGGCGGATAGATCCCGTTTCCAGCGTTCAGCTTCCATGCCACTTGTCCCCCTTTCCTGCTTCCATTCTATGAAGGGGACGTATGAATTATCACTCTTGCCTAAGCGCCCTCCGGTTCCGCAATCCGTATACCGCGCAGCGCAGCAGCAGGGCTATGGCCCAAAGCGTCATTTCCATATTCAGTGCGCCGGCGTCAAGCTCAAAGGAAAAAAACATGTGCTGCATCCCATTCACGATAAGCATTACGACCGCCCGCAAAACCGGCAGGCACACGGCCAGCATATCCAGCGTCCATATACGCTCCCGAAGGTTTTCGCCATTACACAAAAACAGCCAATACGCAGGCCAAAATAGGGCGGCGGCGTTACAGTACACAGCATCGCTCTGCAAGGAAAAATTCGACAGCACCGTTATAACCAGCGCCCCAAAGGCAAAGCGCGGCACGCTGACGCCCGTTGCAGCGGCGGGAACCGCTAAGGCCGTCGTGAGCGTGAGTATCCATATACATAAGCAAATGAGCATATAGGTCTGCATAAAAAACTCCGTTCGGATTCTGATGCTTTCAGTTTATCCAAACGGAGCTGTAATAACGCATATAAACCGTTGGGTTTTGTTACGTCAGCTTGATAAAGCCGGACATAGAGCCCGTTTTTCCCTTATCGCGGCGATAGGAAAAAAACAGCGCGGGATCATGATAGGTGCATGCGTCCATCATGGTGATATGCGCCGGCGTTATACCGGCGTCCAACAGCTGTATCAGCGCAGCGCGCGCTAAATCCAGCTGCGCCTTGCCGGGTTTGCCGGGACTGTAGATCGCCGGATCGTCAAATTCCAAGGCAAAGCGTTCGCCAAGCTCCATATCCACCTCAAAGCAATCCCGACATATGCAGGGGCCGATCGCTGTGATGATGTTTTCCGGCGCACAGCCGTAGTTTTCGCGCATAGCATCCACCGTTTTGCCGCCGATACGACCCAGCGTTCCCTTCCATCCGGCATGCGTCATGCCCACAGCCTTGCAAACCGGGTCATAAAAGAAAAGCGCACCGCAGTCCGCATGGGACGTAACCAGCGTAACGCCCGGATCGTCCGTTATAAGCCCGTCGCAAAAGGGGAGTTGCGGCAGGTCAAAGCCCCGCCCGCAATCCGCCCGGGTCACGGGTAAGACATTGACGCCATGCTCATAATTGATGATGGTCAATTCGGGATAGGAAAATCCAAACGCGCCGCAAAAGCGCGTAAAGTTTTCTTCGGCGTTTGCGAAGCAATCCTTATCGTTCCAGCTAAGGTTCAGGGAATCGAAGGGCGCAGGGCTGACGCCGCCCTGCCGCGTGGAAAAAGCATGCCGCACGCCGGACACATCCAGCGCTTCCGCCTGCAAACAGCTTGTCCCGTTTTCTCCCTTATGGAAAAGATAGCCGTGCTTTATCAGCGCGGCATAATTATCATAATCAAACATAGATCTTTCTCACTCGTTTTCCTTCAAAAGCTGTTTGAGCTCCGCCATGAAGGTATTGATATCCTTGAATTCACGATAAACGGAGGCAAAGCGCACATAAGCGACCTCATCCAAATCCTTCAGCCGCGCCATGACCATCTCGCCAATATTGTCGCTTGTGACCTCCTGTTCGAGAGAATTGAAAACCTCTCGTTCCACACTGTCCACCAGCTTATCCATTTCAGCCGACGGAACGGGACGCTTTTCACAGGCCTTCCGAACGCCGGAGAGTATCTTCTCGCTGTCGAACGGCTGCCTGCGCCCATCCTTCTTGATGACCATGATGGGCAGTTCTTCTATCTTTTCATAGGTGGTAAAGCGCCTGCCACAGCTTATGCACTCGCGCCGTCTGCGAATGGATGTACCATCCTCGGTGGGTCTTGAATCGACTACCTTACTGTCTGTGCTCTGGCAATAGCGGCATTTCATGAATGTGCGTCCTCCTGATCGGTCATTATGGTTATTGTAACACAACATGTTGGTAATTTCTACAAAATTATATCCACCAGTATTACATCGCCGCCGATCTTGTTGATCTTGCAATAGGGTATCACAAGCTCCTCGTCGCTGCGCAGCAGACCAAACAGCTTGGGTGGCCCCGGTACCACGATGGACTGGATCAGACCCGAGCCCTCCTCCACCTCAAGGTCGCATATGCAGCCCAGCCGCGCGCCGTCCCGCAAATTGATGACCTCCTTATGCCTTAGATCGCCAAAGCTCATAAAAGCCATATCATCACCCCACTGCTATGGTATGCATAAAGGGCAAAGAAAAAACCCCGACAAACGTCGGGGCCAAATTCTTTAATACTTGCGCTTTCTTGCAGCTTCGGCTTTCTTTTTACGCTTTACACTGGGCTTCTCATAATGCTCACGCCTACGCACCTCCGCAAGGACGCCAGAACGAGCGCATTTCCGCTTGAAACGCTTAAGAGCACTTTCCAGGGACTCGTTTTCACCAACGCGAATTTCCAATTTCTTTCCCTCCCCTCTTGCTGCGGTTCAGCTTGAATACCCATGTTCGGAATTCCAAACACAAGTGGTATTATACTTGAAGCAAGGTAACAAGTCAACACCAAATTCTATAGAAAGCCCGCCCGCAAGCGGTCTTTTCCCTTGATCAGCCCGCCGGCCACCCAAACTTGCGGCCGCCCAGGAGATGGATATGCAGATGCGGCACGGATTGCCCGCCGTTTTCGCCGGTGTTCACAACAAGGCGGAAGCCGTCATCGCTTATGTTTAGCTCGCGTGCAAGCTGCTGCGCGACCTCGATCATATGCGAAAGCAGCGCCGCGTCCGAAGCCCCTATATCCATGATGCTGGTATAATGCTTCTTAGGCACGATCAGCACATGCACCGGCGCCTGCGGCTCGATATCGTGAAACGAGAGAACCGTATCGTCCTCATAAGCCTTATTGCTGGGTATGTCGCCGTTGGCGATTTTGCAGAACAAACAGTTTTCCATACGCAAGCTCTCCTTTTTGTTTTCAAATTAAGCTATAATCTTATCATATCACGTCCGCGCCGATCTGTCACCACGCGGCGAGCGCACTTTCATGCTTCATCCCGCAACGCGCCCACAAGATGCAAGTCCTGCATGCCCGTAATGGCGACGGGCAAAATCCGTCCTGCCAGTTCATCGTGTGCGCCGCCTACGCGCACATGCACATAGGTATCCGTATAGCCCTGCCATTCCCCGTCGATACATTCCTCAAACAACACGTCCTGCACGCTGCCGATCATACGGCTTGCATACGCCTTTTCCATCTCCTCCGCAAGCACGATGAGCGCTGATGCGCGCTTGGTCTTTTCGCTGCGGGAAAGCTGGCCGGGCATAGCGCTTGCAATCGTTCCCTCGCGTCTTGAATACGGGAACACATGGATGCGTGCAAAGCCGATCTCGCGGGCAAAATCCATCGTCTCCTGAAACTCCCGCTCCGTTTCTCCCGGAAATCCTACGATAATATCCGTCGTTATGGCACAATCCGGCATGGCGCCGCGCAAAAGCTGCACGCAGCGTTTATATACATCCGGCGTATAGCGCCTGTGCATGCGTTGTAACACGCCCGCGCTCCCGCTTTGCAGGGAAAGATGGAATTGCCTGCAAATCCTATCGTTTCCTGCAAGCTCCGCAACGTATGCTTCGTTTAGAAGCTGCGGTTCCAAAGAGCCCAACCGTATGCGGCGTATGCCGTCCAAGCCTTCCGCCTGCCGGATCGCGTCCAGCAGCGTGACGTCCGCCGAAAGGTCTTTGCCATACGACATCAGGTGGATGCCCGTAAGCACGATCTCCTTGTAATTTGCCGCCTCCAAAAGCTCCATCTGCTTGCGTATATCCGTTAACGTGCGGGAACGCAAAGGCCCTCTGGTATAGGGAATGATGCAGTAGGTGCAAAACCTGTCGCAGCCCTCCTGTATCTTCATATGCGCGCGGGTGCGCCCCTCTCGGGTCACGGTCATTTCTTCAAACGCCGTTTCCTGCCGCAGCGGCCCCACGGCGTTCACGCCGCCATCCGTGTCCAGCATTTTTACGAAGTCTACGATCCTGCTTCGATCCTTCGTGCCCACCGCCAGATCGACGCCGGGCAGCAGCAGCACCTCCTGCGGCGCGCGCTGGGCGTAGCAGCCCGCCACGATGATCTTGGCCTGAGGCGATAGCGCGTGGGCTCTGGATATCATCTGCCGGGACTTCTTCTCTCCCGTTTGCGTCACGGAGCAGGTATTGATCAAATATACGTCCGCAACCTCGTCAAAGGGTACGCTCGTATGCCCCGCGTTCTCCAGCAACTCCCGCATGGCCTGTGTATCGTATTGATTTACCTTGCACCCAAGCGTCGTATAAGCGATCCGCATATCATTCACCCAAAGCGTATTGCAGCATGGCGAGCGTTGCCATGCCCGCGGTTTCCGTGCGCAGGATGCGTTTGCCCAGCGTTACCGTCCTGCCGCCCGCCGCGCGCAGGCACGCTACTTCTTCCCGCGCCAAGCCGCCCTCCGGCCCGATGACCATGGCAATGCGGGCAGGTCGCTTTGGCAGGGCTTGCAGCGCGTCTTTCAGCGTACAGGCTTCCTCCTCCTCGTCCAGCACCAGAAGCAGGTCATAGACCGTATAATCAAGCTTTTCAAAGCTCTTTAAACTGTATACCGCCGGCAAAATGCCGCGCCGGGACTGTTTTGCGGCTTCGGCAGCTACCTTGCCGTAGCGCGCACGCTTTTTTTCAAAATCCTTTATGGATACCCGCACCACGCTGCGCACAGCCGTAACCGGCTGCACGGCGTATACGCCCAGCTCCACACATTTTTGGATGATGGTTTCCATTTTGCCCGCCTTGGGAAGCCCCTGCAGCAGCGTGATTTGATACGGAAGCTCCGCAAGGCATTTTTGCGCTTCTCCCAGCGTCACCTGCACGCTCTCGCCTATAGAAAGGATGCGCCCCTCGTATTCCGTGCAGGCGCCGTCGCAGAGTATCAGCGTATCGCCTATCGCCATGCGCAACACGCGGGTGATGTGCGCGACATCCTCGCCTGTGATGACGGCGTTATGTCCGTCAATCTGCGTTTGTTCCACAAAAAAACGGTTCATACAAGCTTCGCCTTGATGGCGCGCCAATCCTCCGAGCTGTAGACCGCAAGGATCGCAAGCCCGTTTTCCGTCAGCGCTGCCGTTACATCCTCCAGCCTGTCCGCAATGATGCCGGAGGTGATCAACACGCCGTCCGCTTTGAGCGTTTGCTTGACCAATGGGCACAATGCGATGATCACGTCCGCCACAATATTTGCCGTGACGATATCGTATTGCTGCCGCGCAAGGGTTTCGCGCAGCGCCGCGTCCGTGAGCACATCGCCCGCGTAAACCGTATAGCTGTCCGCACCAATGCCGTTGCGTTGGGCATTTTCACGGGCGATCTTTTCAGCCATGGGATCGATATCCACTCCGATCGCCGCTTTCGCGCCCAACAGCAGCGCGGCAATGGAAAGGATACCGCTGCCGCAGCCCAGATCCAGCACCGTGTCGCCCTCCCTGACCAATTCATCCAAGCAGCCAAGGCACATGCGCGTCGTATGGTGCGTGCCCGTGCCGAACGCCATGCCGGGATCCATGGAAAGCAGCGCGCGACCCTTCGCGTCCACCTTCTCCCATGAGGGGCACACCATCAGACGGTCACCAATGGGCAGCGGTTTATAATAGAGCTTCCAGTTGTTCGCCCAATCTTCTTCGTCCCTAAGACCCGTCACGACCCGCAGGCTGCCCAAATCCAAGCCCACATCCTCGCCCCTCAGCGCCGCGAAAGATGCCTCTATCTCCTCTATCCTTCCCCTGTTTTCCGGCACGTCCGCGAGATACGCCTTGACGCAGGGCTCGTCGCTTGCAAGCTCCTTTGCATCCGCAAAATCCCAGTATTTGGCCGTGCTCTCTAAAAACGCCGCAATGCTCTCCCGGCTCTCCTCCATCTGCACCTGCGCGATACCCAAAGCGTCAAAGCGCGCAGCCACAGCCTCCAAGCCCTCTTGGGTCGTAAACACAGTGATCTCAAACCATTTCATAGCAATGCCTCCGCAAAAGCCTCCGCGTCAAAGGGCTGCAAATCGTCCACGCCCTCGCCCACGCCCACAAAACGAACCGGGATGCCCAGCGCGTCCCGCACGGCGATCGCCACGCCGCCCTTGGCCGTACCGTCAAGCTTGGTCAGTATCACGCCTGTAAGACCCGTCGCCTCCGAAAACGCCTTTGCCTGCGCGATGGCGTTTTGGCCGGTCGTCGCGTCGATCACGAGCAATACCTCGACCTGTGCCTGCGGCATTTCCTTGGCGATCACGCGGCGTATCTTTTCCAGCTCGTTCATCAGATTTTTCTTATTATGCAGCCGCCCCGCCGTATCGCAAAGCAGAAGATCGCACCCCTTTGCCTTGCAGGAGGCGCACGCGTCAAATACGACGGCCGCAGGGTCGGCGCCCTCGCCATGCTTGACGATGGGAACGCCCGCGCGTTCCGCCCATACGCTCAACTGTTCCGCCGCCGCCGCGCGGAAGGTGTCCGCCGCCGCCATCATGACCTTTTTGCCCGCGGCGGTATAATACGCTGCAAGCTTGCCGATGGAGGTCGTCTTGCCCACGCCGTTTACGCCCACGATCAAAAGCACGGCGGGCGAAGATTCCGCAAGGAACGGCGTTTGGGGCTGCATGCGGTCAGCCAGCACAGCCTTTAGTGTTAGCCGCGCTTCATCGCGTTCCTTTAGCTTCTGTTCATCGATTCGGCTTTTAAGCGCATCCAGTATCTCCTCCGCCGTATCCATGCCGGTATCGGCAAGGATCAGCGCTTCCTCAAGCTCGTCATAAAACGCGTCGTCGATGCGTTCCCCGCCCGAAAATACGCCCTGCAGGGCGCTGCCCGTACGGCTCAAGCCCTGTTTTAATTTTTCAAATAATGCAAACGCCATTTTCTATACCGCCTCATATTCACTGAATCTTGCCGAAATCACGCGGGAAATACCGCGTTCCTCCATGGATACGCCATAGATGGAATCGCTGACCTCCATGCTGCCCTTGCGATGCGTGATGAGGATAAACTGCGTATCCTCGGAATAGCGCTTCACATAGTTGGCAAAGTTGCTGACGTTGACCTCGTCCAGCGCGCTTTCGATCTCGTCGAGGATGCAAAACGCCGTAGGCTTGAGCTTTAATATCGCAAAGATCAGCGCGATGGCCGTAAGCGCCCGCTCGCCGCCCGAAAGCAGCGACAGCATTTGCAGCTTCTTTCCCGGCGGCTGCGCGATGATGTCGATATCGCAGTTGAGGATATCGTTTTTGTCCGACAGCACCAGCTCAGCCCGTCCGCCGCCAAAGAGTTCACCAAACACAACGGAAAAATTCTCCTGTATCTTGGAAAACTGCTTTTTGAATTCGTTCTCCATGGTGCGCACAAGATCCTCTATCAGCTCCTGCAAATCGTTTTCTGCCTTATGCAGATCGTCGATCTGGATGGTGAGCGAATCAAAGCGCTCCTTGACGTTCTGGTAATCCGCGATGGCGTTGATATTCACGTCGCCCAAGGCGCGGATATCCCGCTTCAATTCGTCGATGCGCACATGAGAGGCCGTAATGGCGATCTGGCGGCGCATGGAAAGCGCGTTTTCATAGGTAAGCTCATAATCTTCCCATATGCGATCCTGCATATTCTGCAATTCCATCTGCGCCTTGCTTTGGTTCAATTCGGCTCTATGCCGACGCTCCCGCACCTCTGAAAGCTCCAAGGAAAGATTCTCCCTGCGGTTTCGCATATCGTCCAGCATGGTCATGTGCGCGTCGCGCTCGTTTTCCGTATCGTGCAGCTGCTGCTGCAAAAGGCTGATATCCTTGCGCTCCACATCGATCTTGCCGCCGAGGTTCTGTATCTCATCTTGCAATTTGCGTATCTGCTCCTCCGACGCGGATAAGACCTGCCTGTCGCGTTCCATGCCCTTTACGCAGCTTTCCGCCTCCCGGCGCATGCGCTCCATATCGCCGCGCACGGCGTTGAGCTCCTTTTCCAAGCCCATCATCTTGACCTTGTGCGCTGTGACGTTCTCGTTTTTTTCCTCCAGACGCGCACGCAGGCCCATAAGCTCCGCCTGTGTTTTCTTAATATCCTCCTGCGTGGCCGCGTTGCCGCTTTCCAAGCCCTGCCTGCTTTCCTCCGCCTGCTGGCTCTGCCGGTCTATATCTGCAAGGTTGTCGTTGATCCGGCTTCGCTCCAGATTGAGTTCTTCCAGCTCCTCCGCATTTTCGTCCACATACTTTTTGATGATCTCCACCTTTTCGCGGTGCGTTGCAAGCTCCACATCGTTGACATGCAGATTTTTGCTCGCTTCCTCCAGCCGCGCGTTGGCGTCGGTCAGCGCACGAGCAAGGGCAGTGCAGCGTTTTTCGCTCTCCGCCATCTGCGCGTCCGCTTCCTTAAGCCGGTTTCGCAGCTCCTCGATCTCCCGCGTACGCCCGATGAGGCTAAATTCCCGCTTTTGAGAGCTGCCGCCCGTCATGGAGCCGCCAGGGTTGATGATATCGCCCTTGAGAGTCGCTATGCGAAACGCGCCGCGCGCCTGCTTGTTGATGGCGATGCCCGCGTCCAAATCCTCCACGAGAATAGTGCGGCCGAGGAGGTTTTCCACAATGTTCCTGTATTTTTCATCATAGCCCACAAGCTCGGAGGCTACGCCGATAAAGCCCCTGACGCCGCAGCACTGCTTTTCCTGCGGGGTAAGCATGCGCGAACGCATGCTCGTAACGGGCAGCAGCGTTGCGCGCCCGTATTGCTTGCTGCGCAGGTATTCGATGACATATTTTGCGTCCTGCTCGTTGGGCGTCACGATGTTTTGTAAAGCCGAGCCCAGCGACATTTCCACCGCGACCTCATATTCCTTGGGCACATTGACCAAATCCGCCACCACGCCGATGATGCGTTTTTTTAATTCCAAGGAGGTGGCCGTATCCGTCAGGACGTTTCTAACGCTTGCGTAATACCCTTCATGGGCTTTTTTCATCTCCTCCAGCACGCGTATGCGCGAATTCGCAGCCTCCCGTGTACGGGAAAGCTCGCCTTGTTTTTTCTGGGCTTCCATGATCTGCTCATTTGTCTCGTTTACGGCGACGATCGCATCCTTCCTTGCCGTTTCGCGCCTGCTGTAATCGTCCTGCAAGGCTTGGAAGTGGCCGTTTGCCTCCTCAAATTCCCGCTTTAGCTTTTCGCCCTCCTGCTTGACGCGCTGCTCCTCCTCATCGATAGCGGAAAGGCGCGCGTGCATGGTATCTTTTATGGCGCCCAGACGCGAGGACTGGCTTCTGGCCTCGGAAATGCGGTTAAGCGCATCGATCAGGCTTTGCTTTTGTTCTTCCAGCAAGCGTTCCTTTTCCTCGCTCTGTTCGCTTAGCGCGGCAAACTCCCGCTCGATCCTTTGGAGTTCTTCACTAAAAAGATCAAACGCGCTTTGCTTATCCGACGCCGTGCCGTCGAAGCCGGAAAGCTCGTCCATGATCTGCCGGCGCTTTTCCTCCGCCTGTTCGATCTGCTCCTGCAAGCGGACGTGTTCGCTTTCGATATTCGCCATGCGCTCCTGCATCACCTTGGCGTCGCCGGTATTGGATTCCATACCGGAGGAAAGGGCAAGCAGCTTGCTTTGCAGCTCGTTCATCGCGGCATTAAAGGAGCGTTCCTTTTCCTCCGCCTCGGCGCAAGCAGCCGCAAGCGATGCTTCCTTATCGCTGCCGCCCGCAAGCTCGTCGTCCATTTGCTGCATGGTTTCCGCCAAATTCCTGATGCGCTCATTGAGCTTGTCATACTGCACCAGAAAAACGTTGACCTCGATATCCTTCAATTCGTCCCGCAGGCGCAGGTAGGCGCGGGCAATCTCACTCTGTTCGCTCAAGGGGCCTATCTGCGTTTCCAATTCCTCAAGAATATCTTCAAGGCGGATAAGATTTTTCTTTGTGTTTTCCAGCTTTCTTTCGGCGTCTTCCTTGCGCACGCGATACTTCATCACGCCCGCCGCCTCCTCGAAGGCTGCGCGCCGATCCCCGGATTTATTGGAAAGTATCTCCTCCACCTTGCCTTGGCTAATGATGGAATAGCCCTCCTTGCCGATACCCGTATCGCGGAAAAGCTCCTGAATATCCTTGAGCCTGCACCCACTGCCGTTCAAAAGATACTCGCTGTCGCCCGAACGATAAACGCGGCGTGTTACCGTGACCTCGGTATAATCCGTAGGCAACTGGCCGTCCGTATTATCAAAGGTAAGCGCCACCTCGCAAAAGGAGAGAGGCTTGCGCTGCTCCGTGCCGTTAAAGATGACGTCCTCCATCTTTGTGCCACGCAAAGCGCGCGCGCTCTGCTCGCCCAGCACCCAGCGCACCGCGTCGGAAATATTGCTTTTCCCGCAGCCGTTTGGGCCTACGACAGCCGTTACGCCCGGCTCAAAATCAAGCTCCGTTTTTCTTGCAAAGGACTTGAATCCGTTGATTTCCAGTTTATTTAAACGCATGCTGTATCCATGTACCGCTTTCGTTAAGATAGTTGACCCAAACGCAGCAAAGCCGCCTTGGCCGCCGCCTGCCCCGCTTCCTGCTTGGACGCGCCCTCGCCGCTTCCCAATGCTTCCTCGCCCACGGCGCATTGCATCATAAAGGTCTTTTTATGCGCCGGGCCGCTTTCGCCCAGCATCGTATAAACGATGCTGCCTCGATGCTCCCGCTGTATGTATTCCTGTAGCTGTGTCTTATAATCCTTGGTGCTAAGCCGCGCCTCCGCCTCCTGTATGGCAGGGCAGATAAAGCGCAGGATAAAGGCGTCTGCCGCCTCCATGCCACCGTCTAAAAAGATCGCGCCGATCACCGCCTCCAAGGCGTCCGAAAGGATGGACGGCTTTTCCCGCCCGCCCGAGTGCTCCTCGCCGCGGCTGATGCGAAGCCTGTCCCCCAAGCCCAACGCTTGCGCCACCTTGAACAACGCGCCCTCGCAGACCGTCAGCGCCCGGATGCGCGTCATAACACCCTCGTTTTGCTGCGGGTAATTGTTATAAAGATAACGGCTTACGCTCAATTCCAGCACAGCGTCCCCCAAAAATTCCATGCGTTCATTATGAACGCCGCCCTTGCTCTCCCCCTTGACGAAGGAGGTGTGCGTAAGCGCCGTATCCAGCAGGGACAGATCGTGGAACGTATAGGCAAGGCTAGCCTGCCATGCTTCCAATTTAACGCGCCGCTCGTAATCCAAAAGCCGCCTCCATACAGAAAACCCGCATCAATGATGCGGGCCGCTGCACAATAAGTTTATTTATTGAGGAACCCGACGATGTCTCCAACGGTATGGATATTGGGCAACTCGTCATCTGGAATTTCCACGCCATAGGATTGCTCCAGATCCATAATCAGCTCCACGACGTCAAGCGAATCCGCCTTCAAATCCTCTATCAGCTTGGATTCCATGGTAATCTGCGCTTCATCAATGTCCAGCTGCGTCGCAATCGCCGCGCGAACCTTCTCAAATTCCATTTCCATATCCACCTTTCCATCTACAATAGAAAGCATATGACGTTAAGCCATACCCCTCTGTTTATAGTTTATTCCGAATGCCTGTTTATGTCAATCCTCTATATCCGGCAGGCTCGCCAGTGCCGCGGCGATGCTGGCGTTCACGTCGGCAGCCGCGAAGGCGCGCGCCTGCTCGATCGCGGAGCAGAACGCCTTGGCGTTGGAGCTGCCATGCGCCTTGATCACGCCGCCCGCGATGCCCAGCAACGGTGCGCCGCCATATTCCGTATAATCAAGATGTCGCTTGAATCGCTTAAAAGCGGGCTTGGATAGCGCTGCGCCAAGCTTGGAACGCGTATCCGCCATCAACTCCGCCTTCAACATACCCATGAGCGCGGAAGCCATGCCCTCGGTATACTTGAGCACCACATTGCCGTCAAATCCGTCGCATACCAGTACGTCATAATCGCCGGAAAGGATATCCCGCGCTTCACAGTTGCCCGCAAAGTCAATGGGTGCGGCCTGCAAAAGCGGATAGACGGCTTTAGTGAGCATATTCCCCTTTTCCGCCTCCGCGCCGTTGTTCAACAGTCCCACGCGCGGCTTGTCCACATGCTCCACCTTGCGCATATACGCGTCCGCCATCACGGCAAACTGTTGGAGATAGGAGGGCTTGCAATCCGTATTGGCGCCGGAATCCAGCATGAGTATGCGGCTGCCCTTTACCGTAGGCAGAAGCACCGCAAGCGCGGGGCGCTTGACGCCAGGCAAGCGCCGTATAATCAACGTAGCGCCCGCGAGCAGCGCGCCCGTGCTGCCGGCGGAAAGCACACAATCCGCCTGCCCGTCCTTTACGGCCTGCAACGCGCGCACAAGCGAGGATTCCTTCTTGCGCTTGATGGCGACAGTGGGCTGTTCTTCGCAGGTGATCACCTCCGGCGCATGGATGACCTCCACACGCTTGTCGTCATAGCTGTATTTGGCAAGCTCTGTACGGATGCGCGCTTCGTCCCCCGACAGGATCGCAACCCAGTCATTATGCTTGGCGAGAGCCTGCACGCAGCCTTCTACAACGGCCTGTGGTGCGTTGTCGCCTCCAAACGCGTCGATCGCAATGCGCAGTTGTGCCATTTGAAACCTCCATAGCGTTAGTACATTTTTCTACACGACGAAAAGGGCTTCCCGTCGGAAAGCCCTAAACAATACTGTTTGGGAACGATCAAGCCTCGGCCTTTTCCGTATTGACGACCTGCTTGCCATCGTAATAGCCGCAATTCTTGCATACCCGATGCGCGAGCTTAGGCTCGTGGCACTGCGGACATTCCATGATGCCGGGCATGGAGAGCTTCCAGTTGGCTCTGCGGGAATCGCGCCTTGCCTTAGAAGTTTTTCTCTTGGGGACTGCCATGATTACACCTCCTTATCCTCGTTAAGCAACGCGGCTAATGCAGAAAGCGGATTGGGACTTTCGTCCGGCTCCTCTATCACGCAGTCGCACTGCACTATATTGCGGTCACACCCACAAACGGGGCACAGCCCTTTACAATCCTCACTGCACACGCTACGAATGGGCAGGTGCAGGAAAACATTGTCCTGTATCATGGCCGTGAGGTCAAGCACATCGCCCTGATAGGCGTATATGCCCTCGTCTTCGTTCGCCGTTCTTTCAAAGCGTTCCTCGAACGAAAAGGAGAAGGGTTCCTCAAACGATTTGCCGCATCTTCCGCACACGGAATAGAGTACGGTCTGCGCCTCACCCGTCACGGTAAAGCCCTCGCCATCATAAACGCAAACGCCGTCTACACGCATGGGTGCGGCAAATGCCACCGTCCGCCCGCCGTATTCGGTTTGCGCCCACGCTTCACTCTCGTGAAACGCCCCGCCTTCGGCGGCGTTGCGCAACTGTGCGTCTATTTTGACCTTCATCGTTTCTCCTCAAAGCCAACCTAAGATATTGTATCCGTCGCCCCTTCGTTTGTCAACGGTTATTTTGCAAGCCGCGCGGTGTCTTTTGCAATGACCATTTCCTCGTCGGTGGGGATGACATATACCTTGACCTTGCTGCCGGGCTTGGAGATCTCGACCTCCTCGCCGCGGGGACAACTGTCGTTATAGGCAAAGTCCACATCCACGCCAAGGTAATCAAGACCTTCAAGAATGCGCGCACGCGTGCCGCGGTCGTTTTCGCCCACGCCTGCGGTAAACACGATCGCATCCACGCCGTTCATGGCTGCCGCATAGCTGCCGATGTACTTCTTCACAGCATAGCTGAAGCACTGCAGCGCGATCTCCGCGCGCTCATTGCCCTTTGCCGCCGCTTCGCCCAGATCGCGGAAATCGCTGGATACGCCCGAAAGACCCAGCATGCCGCTCTTTTTATTCATGTAGCTGTCGATGCCCTTCGTGTCAAGGTTCAACTTATTCATCAAATAGGTAACAATGGCTGGATCCATGCTGCCGCAGCGCGTACCCATAGGCACACCCTCCAGCGGTGTAAGACCCATGGAGGTATCCACGCACTTGCCGCCCTTTACAGCCGCAATGCTGGAGCCGTTGCCCAAATGGCAGGTGATCACGCGTGATTTTTCCACGGGAATGCCCGCTTCGGCCAGCTTTTCAGCCGCGCGGCCGGAAACATACAGATGCGAGGTGCCGTGGAAGCCGTAGCGCCGTACCATGAGGTCGGTATACGCTTCATAGGGCACGCCGTACATATACGCCTGCTTGGGCATGGTCTGATGGAAGGCGGTATCGAACACAGCGACCATAGGCACGTTGGGCATAAGCTTCTGGCAGGCGCGAATGCCCATGAGGTTAGCGGGGTTATGCAGCGGCGCAAGGCTGTTCAAGCTCTCGATGGTCGCAATGACCTCGTCGGTGATACGGACGGACTTTGCAAACTTTTCGCCGCCATGAACGACGCGGTGTCCCACAGCGTCGATCTCGTTCATATCCTTCACCACGCCGATGTCCTTATCCAGCAACGCATCCATCACCATCTTGATGGCGTCGTTGTGATCCTGCATGTCCTTTTCAAACTCATGCTTGTCCTTGCCGGTGGGCTTATAGGTCAACTTAGAGCCGCCGATGCCTATGCGCTCGCACAAACCCTTGGCGATCACATCGCCGTTTTCCGAATCCATAAGCTGATACTTCAGTGAGGAGCTTCCTGCGTTAATGACTAGTATTTTCATGCGTTTCCTCCATTGTAATCTATATTATAGTATGTTGGTTACATATTCTGCGCCTGCACGGCGGTCATGGCAACGACCGAAACGATATCCTCTACGCTGCAGCCGCGGGAGAGATCGTTGATGGGCTTTGCAAAGCCTTGGCAGATGGGGCCGATGGCGGTTGCGCCGGCAAGCCGCTGCACCAGCTTATAGCCGATATTGCCCGCCTGCAGGTCGGGAAATACCAATACGTTCGCGTGACCGGCAACGGGGCTGCCGGGCGATTTGAGCTGACCCACCTTTTCAACAAGCGCCGCATCCGCCTGCAATTCGCCGTCCACGTTGAGATCGGGCGCAAGCTCCTTGACAAGCGCCGTCGCCTGTGCGACCTTGTCCACGTTCTCATGCTTGGCGCTGCCCTTGGTGGAGAAGGAAAGCATCGCAACCCGGGGATCGATACCGCAAAGCGCCTTGCCCGTCTGGGCGGACGCGATGGCGATTGCCGCAAGCTGCTCGGCCGTCGGCTCGATATTCACGGCGCAGTCCGCAAAGACCATCACGCCGTTATCGCCGTAAGATTTGTCCGGCACCTCCATGATGAAGCAGCTGGATACCGTGGACACGCCGGGAGCCGTCTTGATGATTTGCAGACCCGGGCGCAGCGTATCGCCGGTGGTGCTGATAGCGCCGGAAACAAAGCCGTCGCCCCTGCCGTTTTTGATCATCATGGCCGCATAAAATAACGGATTGAGCATGGACTTCCTCGCCTTTTCCATATCCACGCCCTTGGCCTTGCGCATCTCGTAGAACATCTCGACATACTTATCGAAATCAACATCCTTTTCGGGATCGACGATCTCAATGCCCTCAAGGTTCACGCCAAACTTATCGGCGGTGGCCTTGATCTTGTCGGGCGCGCCAAAGAGGGAAACCTTGGCGAGACCCTGATCGGTGATGATGCGGGCGGCCTGTACGGTACGCTCCTCAGCACCCTCGGGAAGCAGTATGTTCTTAATGTCGTTCTTAGCTTTTGCCTTGATTTGATCGATAACGGACATGAGTAGAAGCTCCTTTCAAATTAGCTCAAAAGAATTTACAAAATGGCAGAGTAAAACTCAGCTTTGTTATTATACCACAGAATGGCTGTTTGTGTATGGGAATTTGCTTTTGCCTGCTGATATATTTACCTTCTTTTGTTATAATAGGCACAGCAAAGTATGTGGAAGGACGGAAATCACAAATGCAGGGAATCGGCGTCATCGCGGAATACAATCCTTTTCATAACGGCCACGCCTATCAGCTTGTGGAGGCGCGGCGCATGCACGGCGGCTCTGTCGTATGCGTTATGAGCGGTGATTTTGTGCAGCGCGGCGAGCCCGCGCTCATTTCCAAGCACCTTCGCGCCAGGCACGCGCTGCTGCATGGTGCGGACATGGTGTTGGAAATGCCCGCTGTGTTTTCGCTTTCGAGCGCCCAACGCTTTGCCGCCTGCGGTATTCGTATGCTGCAAGCTACGGGTATCGTAAACGCCGTATGCTTTGGCAGCGAGCATGGCGATATCGCGTTGCTGACGGAAGCGGCAAGGCGGCTCAACGATGAAAGCCCCGCCTTCACCGCCGCCCTGCAGGCGCAGCTCAAAACGGGTCAATCCTACCCTTCCGCTTTCGCTAAGGCCGTAGACTCGCCCTATGACTTTGGGCCTAACGACGTACTGGGCGTTGAATACATACGCGCTATCCTTTCGCAAAGCGCCGATCTGCAGCCCGTTTGCGTCAGGCGCATAGGCGCTGCGCATGACGCGCTTGACGCATCCGGCGGATACGCAAGCGCCAGCGCTATTCGCAAGCAGATTCTATGCGGCGATCTGCAAAGCTTTTCCGGCTGTATGCCGCCGGACGTCTTGCAGGATCTTCACAGCGCGATCCCCCGCACCCAGCATCAGCTGTCCACCGTGATCCTGTATGCGCTCCGGCGGATGGATCAGTCTGCCCTTGCGGCACTTCCCGACGTGCGAGAGGGCTTGGAAAACGTGCTTTACCGCGAGGCGCGGCGACAAACCACCTATGAAGCCTTCCTTTTTGCCTGCAAGACCAAACGCTATACGCTCTCTCGTCTCAGGCGCATCTCTATGTGCGCGCTGCTTGGCATCACCGCCGATATGCTGACGTTCTCTCCTTATATACGCGTGCTGGGACTGCGCCAAAGTGCCAAGCCGCTTTTGGCGCAAATGTGCGATGCAAGCACGCTTCCCGTTGTCACGCGCTTTTCGCAGGCCGCCGCCTTGCCTGCTCACGCCGCAAAGCTGCATGCGATCGATATGCTTGCAGGCGAGGTAGCCGCTATGGCCTCCCTTTTCCCTACGCCCGCCCTTTTCGATTACGCTTCCCCCCTGCTCGTCGTCTAAACACAGCGTCATACCACATAGGATATAAGTATGAAAAAAGTTTTTTCCATGCTCTTTATCCTTTGTATGATCTTCTTGCTGCTTTTTAGCAGCGCCGCGCTCCATGCAGCGCAGGACGCCCTCTCCCTCTGGGCCGGACAGGTCGTTCCCGCGCTGCTTCCTTTTTTTATATGTACGGATATGCTGCAGCGCATGGGTATGACGCCGCGCGGCGCGGTGCCGTTTTTCCTAATGAGTATATTGGCCGGCGCGCCGTCCGGTGCGCGGCTCTGCGCCGATAGCGATGCACAAGACGGCGCATGCACAGCCCGGATCGCCGCGTGCAACGTGATAGGCCCCATGTTCGTAAGCGGCGCATTCTGCGCAGGTATGCTCCAATGCCCCCGCTTGGCCTTACCCATTCTGCTCTCGCAATATGCCGGCGCCCTCATGATGCTTTGGCTTTGCCGCCGCACCTCTTTTATTGCACCCTCCGCGCCAGCGCAAGCCCAGCCTATCGCATGCGCGCTTAGCGCATCCATATACGGCGGCGTAATGTCCATGCTGTCCATTGGCGGCGTTATCCTGTTCTACCGCGTGCTGCTCTCCCTTCTGGGCGCATTATGGGCGTGGCTTATGCTGCCGCCGCTTCCGCCCCTTCCGGGTGCGCTTCTTACCGGCATGCTGGAGGTGGTGAACGGGTGTGCGTTGCTGCCCGCGCTGCAGCTTAGCGTACGGCAAACAGGCGCGCTTGCAGCCTTTCTTTTTTCCTTTGGCGGCCTTTGCGTCATGACTCAATCCATGCAGTTTTATCCTCTCGATGTATGGCGCTACATGCGCCTTAAGCTTGTGCAGGGCTTACTAGCCGCTTTTCTCGCTTACCTTGTCACACCGTTTTTCTTCACGGGCGCGCAGGGCGTTTTTTATACATTCGATATGCATAAAATAGAGCGGAACGCGCTCTCGGCTTTAGCCATTTTTCTCATATCCTCCTTTGCCATGCTCGGCGTCTGGATATGGTGCGCTGCTTTACAACACCGGCAGAGAAAGTAGCTTTTGGCATTCAAAAACATTCTTACGGATTTTTAACGCGCATGCGCATATCTGAACACTATCCAAATCCTGACATGCATATAATAACTGTTAATGGTTTTTTATGCTGCATATATATGTAACGGGTGTGAGGCATATATATGCGCAAAGGCACAGAAAATCAACCGCAGAGCTTTAAGCTCAGAAAGGGACGAATACTATGACAACATTTCTCATCGGTCTCGTTATTCTTTTCGTTGGCGGCGCGCTGTATGGTAAATTCTGCGAGCGCGTCTTCCGTCCCGACGATCGTCAGACGCCTGCGTATCGCTTAGAGGACGGCGTAGACTATGTTCCCATGAAAAGCTGGAAGAACAGTCTGATCAATCTTTTGAACATCGCCGGAACCGGCCCCATCCTCGGGCCTATTCAGGGCATTCTCTTTGGGCCCATCGCATTCATCACCATACCTATCGGCTGCGTGATCGGCGGCGCTATGCATGACTATTTCTCCGGCATGCTTTCCCTGCGCAACGATGGCGAGCAGATGCCCGCGCTGGTTCGCAGGTTTACGAACAAAGGCATTTTCAACATCTATAACATCTTCGTCACCCTGTTGATGTTCCTTGTTGGCGCCGTGTTCATCTACACCCCCGGCGACATCGCGGCCACGCAGCTCTTTGGCTTCTCCGGTGCTGTGGACGCGCCCTCCACCTGGATCATCTACGCTGTGATCTTCGCGTATTATCTGGCTGCCACCGTATTCCCCATCGATAAGGTCATCGGCAGGATCTACCCCATATTCGGCGCGATCCTTCTGTTCTCCGCCATCGGCGTGTTCATCGGCCTTTTCACCAAGGGCTATCAGCTGGATAACTTCACCGGCGTCATCACGCAGGATCACTTCATCCCCGTGTTCTTCATCACCGTTGCCTGCGGTATCCTCTCCGGCTTCCACTCCACCCAAACAGCCATCATCGCAAGGTCTGTCAACACGGAGAAGGAAGGCCGCATGACCTTCTACAACATGATGATCCTTGAAGGCTTCATCGCCATGATCTGGGCTGCCGCCGCTATGGGCGCTTACAATGGCGGCCTTGCTACCGTCGGTGAGACCGGCGCTACCGCTGTGGTCGGTATCGTTGCCAAGGATATGCTGGGCTCCGTGGGCGGCTTCCTTGCGATTCTCGGCGTTATCGTGCTGCCCATCACCTCGGGCGACACGGCGCTGCGCAGCGCTCGTTTGATGATCGCAGACTGGCTGCACATCGACCAGAAGGATTACAAGAAACGTCTTGGCCTTTCCGCCGTCATCTTCGCAGTGGTCGCCGTGGTTCTTTATTGGTCCAAGTCCAATCCCAACGGCTTCACCATCCTTTGGCGTTACTTCGCTTGGAGCAACCAGACCATTGCGCTGTTTGCACTGGCGATCATCAGCATCTATCTTATCCAGAACCGGGGCGGCCTCTACTTCCTGATCCCCCTGCTTCCGGGTATGTTCTATGCCTTTGTTACCTTCAGCTTCATCTGCAACGCCAAGATCGGCTTCAATCTCCCCTGGGGCATTGCCTATGCGCTGGGCGCCGTATTTGCGGCGGCTTATGCGGGCGTGACCGTATGGAGCGGAAAGAAACGCGCTGCCGCCAATCCCATTAAGGCGGACGTGTAACACCCACTATAAAACAACACCTGAAAAACAGGGCTCCACACGGGGTCCTGTTTTTTATATGCGTACAGCTCTCGTGCAAAAAAATAAGACCCGAAAAGAATCGAATCTTATTTTTTGCAGTTCAGTTTATGTCGATTTATTCAAAATCATCGCTGAAATCGTCGTCTTCAAAAACATCCTTCTTTTTACGCTTGAACAGGCCGCCAAACAAGGATTTCTTGGGCGCCTCATCAAGATCGTCCTCCTCGTCCACAAGATAAGGATCTTGCGGCGGCTGCGGCGCGGCGTTCTGCCGTCCGCGCGGCATTTGCTCAGGCTGTGCAGCCTTTGCCTGCGGCTGCTGGGGCTGTACAAATACCGGCGCCGGTGCGACCGGGCGCTGTTGCTGCTGTGCCTGCGCAGAGCCTGCCATGGGCTGCTGCATGGGCTGCTGACCTGCAGGCTGCTGCATGGGTTGCTGCGGCTGCTGCATCATAGGCTGCGCAACTGGCGCCGCTTCCTGCGGCACAACGTTGGTATTGCGCGCCCGCGCATCCAGATCGCGCCGGTTTGCCGCGATCTGTTGACGGTACTCATGCAGAAAACGATCCAGATCCGCCATGACCTCATCGGCGTATACCTTGGCGTTGTCAAACACAACGCCTGCGTTGTATTCCGCCTTCTTGGCCAGCAGCTTCGCACGGCGCTGTGCTTCCTGATAGATCTCATCCTCGGAAACCAGACGCTCATATTCGCTCTTCGCGCTATTCAGGATCTGTTCGGACTTCTCGTTGGAGGCAGCAAGTAACGTATCCGCTTCATGCTGTGCGTTTTCGACCAATTCGCGGGCGTGATCCGCCGCGTTATTGATCATGTTCTCCGCCTGCAGCATCACGCTGTTGGCCCGGCGAATGTCCTCGGGTATGGTCACCTTGAGGTCGCCCAAAATATCATGGAGCTCATCGATCTCCACGATACGCTTGCCCGCTGAGCTGCCGATTTTGGGACGGGGGCTGTTCTCGATCGTCTCCTCCAGCTGCTCAATAATGCTGTAGATCCTCATGTTTTGTCCGTTGTCACTCATCGCTTTATCAACCTTTCTGCGATACTTATTTGGATCGGCGCAGGCACAAGCCCTTCCAAGTTTCCGCCCCATGCGCAAATCTCCTTGATTGCAGAAGAACTGATATGCGCATACGCGGGCGACGCCGCCATATATATAGTCTGGATATCCGGCGCAAGATGCAGGTTCAGCTGTTCCAGCCGCTGCTCATAAGACAGATCCCCCGCATCGCGCAGGCCACGAAGCATACAATCGCTTCCCGTCCGTCGGGCAAGCTCCACGGCTAATCCCGAAAACGCCTCTACATGCACGTTTTGCAATGTTTCCGCCGCAACCACACGTCGTATTAGCTCGCACCGCTCCTGTGCGGTAAAGGCCGAACGCTTCTCCATGTTTTCCAGTACGCCGACCGTTACGCTCTCAAACAGCAAAGCCGCGCGTTTGAGTATATCCAAATGCCCCATCGTAAAGGGATCGAAGCTGCCGGTGAAGATCGCCTTTGTCATTCATCTTCCTCCCTGCGCAGGAGTGTAAGCGCCACATCGCCATATTTGCGCGTATCCGTCGCAAAGCCAGCATAGGCGACCAAGTCCTTGGGATCGTGCTCGATCACGATCACGCCGCCCTTTTGCAGCAGTCCGCGCGCAAGAATCGTCTCCATCGCAGGAAGCGCAAGACCCGAAGCGTAAGGCGGATCTAAAAACACGATATCGAACGCGTATCCCGCCGCTTCCGCCCGCTGCAAAGCCGCCTGATAATCAACGGCATACAGCACGCATTTTGCACCAAATCCCAGCTTCTCGATATTCTGCCTGATCGCTGTCAAGCTTTGCCTGTCGTGATCGCAAAATACCGCAAGGGACGCGCCGCGGGAAACGGCCTCCAAGCCCAAAGCGCCGGAGCCTGCGAACAAATCGAGCACCGCAGCCCCGGGTATATCAAACTGCAGAATGCCAAACAGAGATTCTTTGACACGAGCCAAGGTAGGCCGTGTATTTCTTCCCTGTGGCGCAGATAGCTGCGTACCTTTTTTACTGCCTGCGATGATACGCATACCGTCCTCCGCCGCTTTGAATACCATCTTGTATTGTATCATCCGTGAAAAGCCGTGACAAGTAAAAATAAACAATATTCATGACTTCATCGTGAAAAAACCGTGTCCGCAGTAACCACCGCGTCAAGCGGTATATCATGCACGTCCATGGGTACGGCGGGTACGATCTGCACGGGAAACGCCACGCCGACCTTACGCGCACGCGCACCCGTCAGGAGCCTGTCATAGTATCCCGCCCCCTGCCCCAGCCGGTTGCAGGCCGCATCAAAGGCCACGCCGGGAAGGACGATCAAATCCAGCGCCTCGCTTTGAATCGTCTCTGACCGCGCGGGATCAGGCTCCCATATGCCGTATTTGCCCTTCACAAACGCATCGGGCGCAGACGGCAGCAAAAGGCGAAGCGTGTAATCATCGCCGCAAACGGGAAAGGCCACGCGCTTCCCTAAGCGGATCGCCAAATCGACCAAGCCTTGCGGGTCGCACTCATGGGGCATAGCCTTATAAGCCAGTATACATGCAGCGTCCGCAAACAAAGAAAGCCCCACGAGCCTCTCGCACGCTGCGCGTGAAAGCGCCTCGCGCAATGGGGCGGGCAATGCCTTGCACTGTGCGCGCAGCGTGACGCGCATCGCCTTTTTCTGTTCCGTTACGGTCATTTTGCGCCCTCGATGTGTATCGTCCTCATTCCACAATCGCCTGCGCCATGGCATAACCTTTGCAATGGGAAATGCTGATGTGAACGTTTGACCCACACAGCTCCCGCAGACGAAGAAAGGCTTCCCCGCTCAGGCGCACATAGGGCGCGCCGCTTTGCGTGTGCAGGATCTCCACCTCCGTCCAGCGTATTCGCCCAAAGCCCGTCCCCAACGCCTTGGAAACCGCCTCCTTCGCGGCAAACGCACCCGCCAGCGTCTCCGCCGCGCAATTTTTTTGCTCCCAATAGGCGATCTCATCGGCAGAAAATATCCGTTTCACAAAGCCTTCTCTTTTCGCAGCCTTTCCTACGCGGCTGATCTCGATGATATCGACGCCCGTTCCCAGTATCAAGGCTCGTCCTCCGTTTCCGTCCCGGCATGCTCGCATGCCAAACGGTATTCATCCATATCCACGCCGCCCGCAATCGCCGCCATGCAAGCGCGCACGGTATCATAGCCGTAGCCGCGCGCGCATAGTCTTTGCAATATCCGCCTGCGTTTTTGCTCCTCAGGCAGCTCCGCAAAAATGCGCATGAACTTTTGTGCAACAGCAGCCGCGTTTTTTTCTTCCTCATCTTCCGACACCTGCGCAATCGCCATATCGATAGCCGCAGGCGAAAGCTTATGGGCGCAAAGCTGCTCCCGCAGCTTCGCGCGGCTTATGGGGCGCGTCGCCAAGCGGGTTCTTACAAAATCGCAAGCATAGGCTTCGTCGTTTAGATACCCCAGCTCCTTGAGTCGCTCCACGACCTGGTAGACCTCATATTCGCCGTATTCCTGCTTATCCAGATACAGCTCCATCTCCCGCACGGTACGCGCCTTCATCGCAAGATACTTGAGCGCCGCGTCCATGGGAGTAACTCCCTTTTCTTTTTTCTTCTTTATGGGCGTTTTTCGGTCTTTCAAAGATATTTTCTCCAATCTTCCATATGGTTTTCTTCCCGCTCCGCTTCATCCTTTGGTTCGCTTTCAGCCATGCCCGGCATGCCAAACGCGAACATAGCGGCAAGCGCCTCCTTGTCAAGCGGCTCCTGCCTGCTTCCCATGCAATCGTGGCACATTTCGCCGCACGAGGGGCATTTGCATCCGCTGTTGAGGCCGTATTCCTCCTGTACCATATAGGTTCCGCACTTTCGGCAGCTACAACGCATATGTCCTCCCTTATCCAAGGCGCGTCAACGGGCTGTTGGGCGCCAGATATTCCCGCACCGACGCTATGGGAACCGTAAACTCAGGCCAGCCCGCCGAATAGGTCGATATTTCGTACAGCCTGTATTGGATAACAAGGCCATGATCTGAAATGTAGAACGGCCGGTCGTCCAATACGGGCGCAATCGCATGCAAAAGCACCGTGTCGTTGCTTTTTGCCTCCTGCTCTACCGCCTGCGCAAGCGCGTCCCGCCAGCCTTCGTCATTGGGATCGAAAAAATAAGCAAGATCGCAGGGCAAGCCCGAGGCTATATCAAAATTGAGCGGCATGCAATAAAGAAGCGCGTCCGTTTCCGTTTCCCGGATAAACATCATCAGGGAAAACAGACCCTTATCGTTATATTCGATGCGGTATTCCGTAAACACCTGCGCCGCAAAACCTTCCGCGCAGGCCTTTGTGTTGTCGCATATGAAGGCGTTGATGGCGTCCGCATAGTCACCGGACACGGCTTTTGGATAGAGAATCACGCCGTTGGCGATCTCCAAATTGCCGCGTTCGATGCGAAGCGGCGTCAAATCCCCGGACGGATACCTGTGTTCCGCCTTAGGCGTAGCCAGCACGATCTCCGTTTGCGCCGCATCCGGCACAGCCGTTTCTTCGCTTGCGCAGCCGCTTAAAAGCAGACAAAGCAGCAGGCAGATCAGCCCTATTCTTTTCATTGCCGCCTCCTTTTCCATCGCACGCGATCAGCCAACCTCCACGATCTCCGTGTCCGCGATGGCCTTATCTATCATGGCGGAAAAATCCACCGCCGCTTCGCTTTCACGCAGCTGTTCGAGCTTCGGTTTCGTGACAGGATGCTGCGGCACAAATACCGTACAGCAATCCTCATAGGGCAGAATGGAGGTTTCAAACGTGCCGATCTTTTTGGCGATCGCCACGATATCGTCCTTATCAAAGCCTATGAGCGGACGAAATACGGGCATCTGTACCGCGTCGTCCGTCACGCACAGGCTTTCTAGCGTCTGGCTCGCCACCTGTCCCAGCGCTTCGCCCGTGATCAGCGCCTGCGCGCCGTCCTCCCGCGCGATACGTTCCGCAATGCGCATCATCAGCCGGCGCATCAGCACGGTCGTCTCCTTCGAGGGACACTTTTCATAGATGGTCATCTGTATATCCGTAAAGGGCACGAGATGCAGCCTTATCTTCCCCGCGTAACGCGCCACGAGCGCCGCAAGCTCCACGACCTTGTCCCTGGCACGGACGCTTGTGTAAGGGTAGCTGTAAAAATGCACGGCGGAAAGCTCCATGCCGCGGCGCGCAAGCATATAGCCCGCCACGGGGCTATCGATCCCGCCGGATATCAGCAGCGCCGCGCGCCCCGCCGTTCCCGTAGGCATGCCGCCCGCGCCCATAATCTCATCCATGTACACGAACGCCTTTTCCCGTATCTCCACGCACACCTTGATCTGGGGAGCATGGATATCCACATGGAGCTTTTCGGGAAAGCGTTGCAGCAGCTCGTGGCCAAGTTCCTTGGCGATCGTATCGGAATTCATGGGAAAGGTTTTGTCTGAACGCCTTGCAAACACCTTAAAGGACGTTTCGGATTGGTTTTGCATACGCCGCTCCATCAGTACTGAGGCCGCTTCGCAAACGCTGTTCCAATCCTTTTCCACCGCCACAGCCGGGCTTACGGAATGAACGCCGAACACGCGGGTCATATTGTCGATGGCCTGTTCCATGTCCGCCTCGTCCAGCCCCCATACAAAGATGCGCCCCTGCTGCCTCTGCACATCGGCGTGCAGCCCGGTAAGCGCCGCTTCAATGTGCGAGAGCAGCGCACGTTCAAAAAAAGGCCGATTGAGTCCCTTGAGATGTATCTCGCCGTAGCGTATCAGCAAAACCTGTTCCATGTTCTTCCTCCGTATTATCTGCGTTTGAATCTTCTAAGCATGGGTACGATATCCTGTATCGCCTCCGCTGTCCTGTCCATTTCCTCTGCGGTATTATAGGGACAGAAGCTGAAGCGTATCGCGCCCTCCTGCCTCTCCCCTACGATCCCCATAGCCGTAAGGATTCTGTTTTTTCCCTTTTTATGCGCCGAACAGGCCGAGCCTGTGGAAACATAAATTTCCCGCTCCTCCAGCGCGTGCAGCAGCACCTCGCCGCGCAAACCGAGGAAGGAAACGTTGAGGATATGCGGCGCGCCGTCCTCAACGGTGGGGCCGTTAATGTATACATCCTCTAATCTGCTAAGGTTTTGCGCCAAGCGGCGCTTGCAGACGCGCATCGAAGCAATATGCGCCTCACGGTTTTGCACATAGTCCGCGATGGCCGCATCCATACCCATGATACCCGGCGTATTCGTCGTGCCGGAACGCAGGTTGCGTTCCTGCCCGCCGCCCGTCTGCCCGCCCGTAAAGCGCGTGCCCGCCTTGACATACAACGCACCTACGCCCTTTGGCGCGTGGAATTTATGGCCGCTGATGGAATAGAGGTCAAAATACCGGCAATCCAAGGGAACCTTCAAAAAAGCCTGTACGCCGTCAACATGCAGCAGCGCCAACGGCGCTTTTTTCTTGATCGCCGCGTAAATCGCGGGAATATCGTTAATCGCGCCCACCTCGTTATTGACATGCATGACGGATACAAGCCGCGTCCGCTCCGAGAGCATGGCTGTGAGCTTGCCTACGTCTACTCTGCCTGTTCCGTCCACCGCAGCCTCCGCAAAGGCAAAGCGCGTGCCCAGCGCATGCGCCGTTTCAAAAACGGATGGATGCTCCACGCTGCTCACGATCACGTCGCCGCTGTTGCGCATGGCGCCCGCCGCACCGTGCAGCGCCATATTATTGCTTTCCGTGCCGCCGGATGTAAAGATGATCTCCTGCGGCTGCGCGTGCATGACCTTTGCCAATCGTTCCCGTGCGCCGTTTACATCCCGTTCCGCCGCCGCAGCAGGCGCATAAGCGCCCGCAGGATTGAAAAAGGTCTCCGACATATATTTTTTTGCCGTCTCCGCCGCCGTTTCCAGCGTGCGGGTCGTAGCGCTGTTATCTAAGTAAATCATGGTTCTACGCTCCCATATCGAAGTATTCGGAGGGCAAACTGCACCTCTTACTCCATATATATGATGCAACTATACCGTCGGTTATTATATCATTCCCACCCAAAAGGAGCAACTCAAACGCGCATTATTGCAACAAATGACAATATAGATTAAAATAGGGTAACGAGGTAACGGTATGGATTTTTTTGATCGTTTTACAGAAGGCGCCCGCAGGGCGCTTGCCTTCGCGCAGGACAGCGCCAAGGAGCTTGGGCATAATTATGTAGGTAGCGAACATTTGCTGCTGGGGTTGATGCGCGAGGGCGGTACCGCCGCGCAAGCCATTGGCTATTTCGATATTACGGAAAGCGCGATCCACGGCCGCGCCGAGGAGCTTGTTGGCCGCGGAGATTATCAGTTCACAGACAGCTTCGGCAATACGCCGCGCACAAAAAAAATACTGGAGCTCAGTCTTTACGAGGCAAAAAAGAAAAAAAACAGCTATATAGGCACCGAGCATATCCTGCTGGCCATTCTTCGGGAAAAGGATTGCGTGGCGGTGCGTATTTTAGAGGAATTGTCAGCAAACCTTCCCGCATTGCAGGCCATGCTCTCCGGCAAGGCTCCGGACAGCGCGGCCGACGCCGCGGATACAGCCTCCGCCGCCGACGGCACGCCCGTGCTGGACGCATATGGCCATGACCTCACCCTCGCCGCACGCGAGGGCGAACTGGATCCCGTGATTGGCCGTGAAAAGGAGATCGAGCGCATCATCCAGATACTTAGCCGCCGCACCAAGAACAATCCTGTGTTATTGGGCGACCCGGGCGTAGGTAAGAGTGCTGTCATCGAAGGACTGGCACAGCAGCTCATCGGCGGCAGTATTCCCGAGCCGCTTCAAAACAAGCGCCTGTTCGCGCTTGATTTAGGCAGCATGCTTGCGGGTACCAAATACCGGGGCGAATTTGAAGAAAGGCTCAAAAACGCGCTGCGTGAGCTTGCACAAAATCGCAACACCATCCTTTTTATCGACGAGCTGCACACCATCGTTGGTGCGGGCGCGTCGGAAGGCAGCATCGACGCCTCCAATATTTTGAAACCGGCTCTGGCGCGCGGTGAGATACAGATCATAGGTGCTACCACCACGGACGAATACCGCGTGCTTGTAGAAAAAGATCCGGCGTTGGAGCGCCGTTTTCAGCCTGTTAATATCGAAGAACCAACCGAGGAAGAAACCTTGCGCATCCTCAGCGGCCTGCGCGACCGCTATGAAGCGCACCACAAGGTACACATCAGCGATGAAGCGCTGCTTGCGGCCGTGGAGCTTTCCGACCGCTACATACCGGATCGGTTTTTGCCCGACAAGGCCATCGACCTGATGGATGAAGCGGCCAGCCGCGTGCGCCTGCGCGGCTTTGTATCGCCCGACGGCATACAGTCCCTTTCCCAGCAGCTTGAAACCATACGCAAGGAGAAAGAGGAAGCCGTCAGCAACCAAAACTTTGAGCGCGCCGCGGCTCTGCGAGACGAAGAAAAGGAAATCCTCACAAAAATTGCGGACGAACGCACAGCTTGGGAGCGTTCCCGCGCCGACGCCGTGCAGTCTGTCGGCAAGGAGGATATCGCCGCCGTGGTTTGCGCATGGACGGGTATTCCCGTTCATCAGCTCACCGCTGACGAAAGCGAACGCCTTTTGCATTTGGAGGATGCGCTTCACGAAAGGGTCATCGGGCAGGACGAGGCCATATTGGCGCTCGCCCGCGCCATCCGGCGCACGCGCGCGGGACTCAAGGATCCCGGTCGCCCCATCGGCTCCTTCTTGTTCATCGGCCCCACCGGCGTAGGAAAAACAGAGCTTGCAAAGGCGCTTGCCTGCGTGCTGTTTGGCGACGAACACGCCTTGATCCGTCTGGATATGTCGGAATACATGGAACAGCACAGCGTCAGCAAGCTCATAGGTTCCCCGCCGGGCTATGTGGGATATGAGGATGGCGGACAGCTTACGGAGCGCGTGCGCCGCAATCCCTATTGCGTACTGTTGCTTGACGAACTGGAGAAAGCGCACGCGGATGTGTTCAATATCCTTTTACAGATCATGGACGACGGGCGGCTGACCGACGCCAAAGGCAAGCGCGTGGACTTTCGCAACGCCATTATCATCATGACCTCCAATATCGGCGCCGCCGAGGTGCAGAACAAGCAATCCGTCGGTTTTTCCTCCCATAGCCGCGAGGTCGATCAGGCTCGCATGCACGAGATCATGATGCGGGAGCTTCGCAACACCTTCCGCCCGGAATTTCTCAACCGCATCGACGAGCTCATCTTCTTCCATCCGCTGGAAAAGGAGCAGACCCTTGCTGTCGTGCGTCTTATGCTTTCTCAAGTGCAAACACGCCTTGCGCAAAAGGGCGTTAAGCTCGATATCACGCACGCCGCCGCCGAGCGCCTGGCCGCAGACGGCTTTGATCCCCAATATGGCGCGCGCCCCCTGCGCCGCGCCATATCCCATCAGCTGGAGGACGCGCTGAGCGAACTGATCCTATCGGGCAAGGTCAGGCTGCATGAAACCGTAACGGTAGATGCTGATGAAAGCGGCCTCACCTTCCGCACGCAGGGCAAAATAACAGAGAATCCGCATGAGGAGGGTGTCTTATGAAGCGCATCCTTTTGTCCCTTCTTACAGCCGTACTGACGGTCTGTTTCTGCGCCTGCCAAACACAGCAGACCGTAGCGACAGTCCCCGCCGCCACCGCGTCCGTCGTCATGCCCAGCGCAGCTCCCACAAGCGCCCCCAGCCCCACACCCGCCTTCTCCATCAATCCCGTATCCGCTTTCTACACCGCCTACAGGCAATATGCCGACGCGCCGCTTGCCACATATTATGAGATGCTTGCAGCAAAGGGCGATATCGCTTCTATTGATGCCGGCATGGCGCTCGAGACGCACTGTGCAGCCATCAACAAGGCTCGCGTCTCCATAGGGCGGCTGTCCCAATCGGGCGGCACCTATGCGGATACGCTGCTTGGCGCCGCCACGGGAAGCGGCACGCTGCGCACCGATAGGAACGACGCCGAGCTCTATGTTTTTCGCTTCTCCTATGGCGACACGACCCTGCTGCAGGGCACGCTGCGGGAGAACTGCCTGTTCTTCTCCCTGCATACGACCACCGTACAGGAGGTCACAGCCAACGAATTCGACCCTGAAACAGGCGAATCCGTGGACACCGTCACACAGGAAACCATTTTAGGGGATACGCTATGCGCGGACGTCCTCTATCAAGAGCAGTCCGGCGGATGGCTCTCCTGTCACTATGACGATACGTTGGTCAGCGTGCTGCGTCTTTCAAAGGATGGCGTCGTTTTTCATGCATCCGCGCCGGACGACAGCTTTCCACCCCTTGCGCAAGCAGACGCCGCGACGCTTTTGGCGCTCGCGTCCACCCTTATCACAGCAGAGGATGCGGCCTTGACATATTCCGTACAAAATCATCCATAATATTGGTACAATACTGATTTTTTGTTTTCAAAATTAACGGTTATACTGAGTGACGTAAACAAGAGCGGTATGCTCCAAGTATACAGCATGATTTCCTTATTGAAAGGAGAAAACGATATGGAAAACAAATGGTATGAAAATCAAAACCAGCAGCAGGGCGCGCCCTATCCCCCCAGGGAACAGTATCAGCCCTACTACCAGCCTGCCAGCGCCGTGCAGCATGATCGCAAGCAATTCAGCTTCGGTCAGCTTATCGCATGTTCGCTAATCGTCGCCGTGTTGTGCTGCTGCCTTAGCGGCGGTCTGTTCTTGCTTCTTGGCGTAAAGGATGACCGGGCTGCTTCCCGCGAGGCCATGTTGGAGCAGGACAGCGTCGTTGTGGAGTCCCCGCTTCCAGAATCGGGATCGTCGGCCTTAGCACCCGCCGCAGAAGCACCGGCTGACAGCGCCGCTGCAGCGCCTGCACCCTTCACGCCGGATGGCACTGCGTCCAAGCGTCTGACCACGGCAGAGAACGCCGCAACGATCACCAGCGCGACCGTTGACGTGGTGCAGCGCTGTATGGCAAGCGCGGTCGGCATCACCACCAAGGTTCCCGCCAGTTCCTATTACAACGTGTATAGCTACCCTCAAAATTCCTCCGGCGATGCTTCCGATGAGATCCAGTACGGTTCCGGTTCGGGCATCATCCTAACGGAGGACGGATATATCGTCACCTGTGAGCATGTGATCAGCGGCGGCCAGACCGTATATGTATGTTTGCAGGACGGCACCGAATATCAGGCGCAGGTCGTCGGCAAGGATGCGCAAACCGACGTCGCCATCCTCAAGGTGGATGCGAAAAATCTCCCCGCCGCTACCTTGGGTTATTCCGAACAAGCGTCCGTAGGGGAAAACGTATTTGCCGTAGGCAATCCCTTGGGCGAATTTATTTGCAGCGTCAGCACGGGTATCGTAAGCGGTCTTGACCGAACGCTGGATCTTGACGGGCTGAATCTGACGCTCATGCAGACGGATGCAGCCGTCAATCCCGGCAACTCCGGCGGCGGTTTGTTCAATGCGCGCGGCGAGCTGATCGGCATCATCAACGCCAAGACCCAAAGCGTCGGCGTAGAAGGCTTGGGCTTCGCCATCCCCATCGACTCCGTGAAAACGGTCATTGCCGACCTCATGGATCTGGGCTATGTGACCGGTCGTCCCTACATGGGCGTATCCCTGCAGGACATCTATGTGCGTACCAACAGCAACCCCAACGATCCTTTGGACAGCCTGTATAAGCAATTTGGCTTTGGCTATACCACCCACACGCAAATCACCGAGATCGTGAAGGGCAGCGCCGCGGATAAGGCCGGGTTAAAGGAAAACGATATCATCCTCGCCTTGGATAAAACGGAGATCACCGGCGCCTCCGACCTCACCTCCAAGCTTTACGCATATAAAGTTGGCGATGTGGTGACAATAACGGTATTGAGAGGCACCGAGCAGGTCGATCTGTCCCTCACCCTTGGCGAAAGGGAAGCTTAGCTTCCAGCACCTTAGTCATTCCGGGGTCGCACCCCGTTTGACATACCCCCCACCATCTTATCGTGGCGTATCCCCAACGCCACAATAGCAAAAGAAGCGGCGTTTGCTGCTTCTTTTGTTTACTTCATAAATACGCCTTGCTCATTTGGCAAACCACGACTTGATCTTGTTCCAAAGAGAATTGAACCAGCCTTGTTCATCCTTTTCCATGATCTCCACATCCTTGGCGACCTCCTCCTGTGCCGTCTCCTCAACGGGACGATCCGCATGGATATCTTCGCTGGTCATGATAAATTCGACGCTGCCGGCCACCTTAGGGTCTGTGCAGGAATAGGAGGTATAGGTGTCAGAAAGGGCAAGCAGGGCGTCCTTACGCTTGAGGGACACGCCTATATCGGCCATCTGCGCCTGCAATTCCTTGACGCCCTCGTCACGGAATTCCTCTACGCCGTCCGTAAGCTCGTTGCTCCAGGTATAA
>JAUNJX010000039.1 GCA_030533005.1 Clostridia bacterium
ATCCATCTATTTCCCATACAGCAGGCTCTCCAACGTCAACAAGGCGCTCTCGCTCTATGAGGATATCGAGATGGACGAGACCTACACGGACTGCATCCGCAGCTTTGCAAGCTTGGCCGCGGGCGGGCAGATCGCGTCGGGCACCAGCGGCTCGCCGCTGACGACGCTGCTGGGCGGCGACAGCTCCTATACGGATCTTTTAGGCAGCATCCTCGGCTCCTCCGCAAGCACCGGCACGGGCTACGGCAGCGGCAGCTACTCCACCGGCAGCACGAGCGGATCGGATATCCTCACCTCGGTGCTGGAAAGCTATCTCTCCGGCGGCAGCACCTCCGCCGGCAGCTACAGCGGAAGCAGCAGCGGCTACGGCGATATCCTCTCCACCCTCATGGGCTCGGGCGGCGCGCTTGACTGGCTGGATACGGGACGCATGGCGCGCTCCGCCTCCTACTATGACGAAAATCGGCTGGACAGCAGCCGTCTCGTTCCCACCGCCAAGGGCGGCGCCAAGGTGCTCAAGCTCACGGACGAGGAATGGGACATGGTGCAAAACGTGCAGCTAAGCGTGTTCCTTGACGACGGCGAGGGCTACATCGACCTGGGTCGTGACAATACCTATACATGGGATGCGGACAGCGATCTTGTGATGGATTATGACCGCACATGGCTTGCGCTCAACGGCCAGATCGTCAGCTACTATTTCCTAAGCGAGACCCGCGACGCAGATGGCTTTGTCACCAAGGGACGCGTGCCAGCACTCCTCAACGGCGAGCGCGTCAACCTCATGCTGCAATTTGACGACAAAAACCCCTACGGCACCCTGCTGGGCGCAGAGCTCGTCTACGACGAAACGACGACGCTCACGCAGGCCAAGGGCCTTGTGGAGATCGTCGCGGGCGACCAAATCGATTTCCTGTGCGATTATTACGGCTATGACGGCAGCTATCAGGATTCCTACATGCTGGGCGCATCCATGCGCGCAACGGGCGCGTGGGAGATCAGCAACGTGGATATCGGCAATGACGCCTGCAAGGTAAGCTACTGCCTGACGGACATCTACGGCAACGATTACTGGACGGAATCGCTGGATTACTAAAGGGAAAAGCACATGCGCAACGCCCCCCGCGAATGAACGCGGGGGGCGTTGCGGTTTTGGTTTCAGCCATCATTTATAGGGTCGCGCCGCTTGCTTCCCTTTTCTTGACGCGCAGCTTCTGTAACACGATGATGCCGCCGACAAGGACTAACCCCACTAGGTCGGTAGCGATGCCGGGTATGATCATGCCCATGCCGCCCAGGATCAGCAGCACGCGCTCATACCATGTGCAGTGATCCTGCACGAAGCCCGCAAGGCCGCCGGAAAGGGCGTACATGCCTAAGAGCGCCGTGCAAACGTTCAAGAGCACCTCAAATACCGTGGTGTCGATCATAAGCATGGCCGGATTCAGCACGAAGATGTAGGGCACGATGAACGCGCCGATGGCGATCCGCGTCGCCGTAACGCCGGTTTTAAACGGCTCCCCCTTTGCGATCGCACTCCCTGCCATGGCGGCTAGCGCCACAGGCGGCGTGATATCCGCGATAATGCCAAAGTAGAACACGAACAGGTGCGCGCTCATGATGATGGCCATGGTCGCCTCCGTGGGCGCTATACCCCGCAGGGTGCAAACCATCGAAATGATGGCGGGCGCGCAGATGGTGGAGGTGATCAGATAGTTGGCCGTGGTCGGCACGCCCATGCCCAGCACGATGGAGGAGAGCATGGTCAAAAACAGCAGCAGATACAGGTTATCGCCCGCGATGCGCGCTAAGCCCGTCGCAAATTTCAGCCCCAAACCCGTGAGCGTCACCGTGCCCACGATCATGCCCGCCATGGCGCACGCGATCGCCACGCCCAAGACGTTTCGCGCACCGGATTTCAACGCGTCCACGATATCGTAGGGGTCAAAGCGCAGGCTTTCCTTAATCATCGTATAGACGGATGCATGCTTCTCCCGCTCGTCCCTTTTGGCATAGATGCGAAGGAAGCGCACAAGGCAGATCAGCAGCCACGCGGCAACGGAATACAAAGCATAGGCGGTGAAATGGATGCCCATGCGCGCACACAACACCATGACCGCCACGGGGACGATCGAGAACCACTGGATGCTGCACGCCATCAGCGAGGTCAGTATAGCGCCCAGCGCCGCATAAGTAGGCGTCACCTTGGTAGAGAGCATGTAGATCATGCATATAAGGGGCAGCAAAAGATGCCCGCGCTCCTTCATCACGACGCCGATCTTGGGTATCTCCTCCTCCGGCATGCCCTTGAGGCCAATCTTTCGCGCCTCGTGGTGCACGCTGATGAGGATGCCCGAAAAATAGAGTATGGCGGGAATGATGGCGGATTTGACCACCTCGGCGTAGGTAAAGCCCGTGCTTTCCGCCATGAGGAAAGCCGCAGCGCCCATGATGGGCGGCATGAGCTGCCCGCCCGTCGAGGCTGCCGCCTCCACCGCGCCCGCAAACTCCGGCTTGTACCCCAAGCGTTTCATGGCGGGGATGGTGAAGGAGCCGGTGCTCACGGTATTGGCAACGGAGCTTCCGGATACCGTGCCCTGCAAGGCGGAGGATATGACCGCAACCTTGGCGGGGCCGCCCACGCGGCGACCCGCGATGGCGTTCGCCAGATCGATGAACAGCTTGCCCACACCCGTCTTTTCCAAAAACGCGCCAAAGAGGATAAATAGGAAGATGAAGGTGGAGCTTACCCCTAAGGGTGTTCCGAACACGCCGCTCAACGTATAGTACATGTGGTTGACGATCTGCTTGATGGAATAGCCCCTGTGCCCGAAGGAGCCGGGTATGAGATTGCCGAACTTGGCATAAAGCAGGAAGCAGCCCACGATGATGAGGATGGGCGTGCCCACCACACGGCGGCAAGCCTCCATCAAAAGCAGCATGCCCACCACGCCGATGGCGATATCCAAAGCATTATAATTGCCTACGTTTTTAATGATGTATTCATAATTGAGCGGGATATAGAGCACCACGCAAAGCGACAGCACCGCAAGCGCGATATCGTACCATTCGATGCGATCCTTGCGCATGGCGTGGCTCGCCGGATACAGCAAAAAGGCCAAAAACAGCGTAAAGGCCAGATGGATGGGACGAAGCTGCTGCGCGGGTATCGTCCAGATGCTGGTGTAGATCTGGAAAAGGGAAAACAGTATCAGCACGCCGCTGATCAGCAAAGAGGTGCGCTTGGGAAGGTTGTTGCGAAACGCCGATTCACGGTCGTACTTGGCGAGCACCGCTTCCGCTTCCAGCGCCGCGATCTCGGCTTCGGAAAGGCCGGAGGTGTCGATATCCAGCTTGATCTCGTGGGGTTTGCGTTCTTTTTTGTTGAATAAGCCCATGGGAATCTCCTTTTTTATTTGCAAAGCCGCAGGCCGAAAACGGCGCTATGCTTATGAATGCAAAAGTATGGTCATGAGGGACACGGGGCGGACGCAAAGCCGCAGCAGCGCGCCCGAGCCCGCCATATCGAGCAGCGATATGGCGCGATCCCTATAGAGTAAATGATGATCCGGCACCTGCTGGAGCATGATGAGCAGCGCGTTGTCCGGCTGCGTGATATCGATGCCGGTAAGCAGAAAGCCGTCCTCTGTATTGGTGATCGCCGTACCGATGCCGTCGGCGGGAACGGGGATACCCGCGCCGAAGGATGTAAAAAGCGAGGTGCGAAGGATCAACGCCTTGCCCGTCCATTCCAACGTGTCCGTAACGGAAGAAAGGTTGACGGAATGCGTATAGCGGATGGCAAAGGTTTCGCCATCGCCGATCGGATAGGTGCACAGCGTCCTGCCCGTCCGGTAATCGGAGAGCACGATACGCGTGCGAAAGGGTACGAAGCACAGCAGCAGCGCCACGGCAAGAAACAGGGGAACCAGGAAGTTCCCCCGTTTGCCTGTTTGATTATGCTGCCTTGATTCTTCGCACATTAACCAACGTTGATTCCCTTTTCCTGATAATACTTAAGGGCGCCGTCATGGAAGTTCACGGTCACGCCGTCCAACGCGCTGTCCAGCGTCACGTCCTTGCCGCGCACATGGGCGCTCAACGCCTGATTCTGCTCGAAAAGCTGCTTGGTGATATTGTAGACCACATCCGCGTCCAGATCCGCCGTGCAAGCAAGGATCGCCATCATGGCAACGCTCTCCACGTCGGCGTCGGTGCCGTAGATGTCCTTGGTGATGGTGGTCTTGGCATAGAAGGGATACTTTGCAATCAACGCGTCGGCGGATGCGCCGTCAATGGGCACCACGACGATGTCGGTGTAGTTGGCAAGCTCGGTGATGGCGGCGTTGGGCATGGCGGAGGTGTTGAAGGCCGCGTCCACGGTGCCGTTCTGCATGGCGGTAGAGGCTTCGGAGAAGCTCAGATACTGCACCTCAAAATCATCATAGCTAAGGCCGCAGGCTTCCAGAACCTGCTTGGCATTGACTTCGGAGCCGGAGCCCGCATCGCCTACGCAGACCTTTTTGCCCTTGAGATCCTGCACGCTCTTGATGCCGCTGTTGGCCGTCGCCACAAGCTGCACAGCCTCGGGATACAGGGACGCGACCGCGCGCAGCTCGGGCATGGCGCCATCTTCCGCCATGGAATCCGTGCCGTTGACGGCATAGGCCAATACGTCGTTTTGCAGGATCGCAAGATCCGCTTCCTTATTGTGCAGCGACCGCGCGTTTGCCGCGGATGCGCCCGAGGTGGTGGCGGTGATCTCGACGTTGTCGATATTTTCAGTCAAGACGTTTGCGATAACGCCGCCGAAGGCATAATAGGTGCCGGCGTCGCCGCCCGTGACCATAACAAGGCGATGAACCTCGCTTGCGCCGCCGGCGCAGGCCGTAAGGGAGAGCACCATAACAAGTGTAAGAGCAATTGCGAGAAGCTTCTTCATGATCTGTCCTCCTGAATTCTTTTATCCGTGTATCATTGTACCTCTGTATACAATAACACATACAAAGTATCCCTGCAAGAGCCGCGTTAACTTTTTTAGCAGTCATGCAGGGATATATATTTTAATATAGTGTATACGGGCTGCGCCTTACGCGATCTCCAGCGCCAGCTCCATCATTTGCGTGAAGGTGTTTTGGCGCTCCTCGGCGGTGCATTCCTCGCCCGTGACAAGGCTGTCCGAAATGGTGCAGATGCACAGGGCGTTTTTGCCCGCGCGCGCCGCGTTCATATACAGCGCAGCACTCTCCATCTCCACGGCCAGCACGCCCATCTTCTGCCAGTCCATAGTGCTCTTGGCGTCGTCGTAGAAAAGGTCGTTGGAAAGGATGTTGCCAACCGTCACGGGCAGCCCCATGCGCGCGGCAGCGTCCGTCGCCTTTCTTAAAAGCGTGTAGCTCGCCGTGGGCGCGTAGGTGCCGTTGAGCCTGAACTGCTCCGCGTAGTAGCTGTTATAGCTTGCGCCCATGGCGATGACGATGCTGCGCAGCGGGAGTGCAGGGCTGATCGCGCCTGCGGAGCCTATGCGGATGATGTTTTCCACGCCGAAGACGTTAAAAAGCTCATAGGAATAGATACCCATGCTGGGCATGCCCATACCGCTTGCCATCACGGAGACGCGCTTTCCCTTATAGGTTCCCGTATAGCCCTGCACGCCCCGGACGTTGTTGACGAGCACAGGGTTTTCCAAAAAGGTCTCGGCGATGAATTTGGCGCGCAGCGGATCGCCCGGCATCAGCACGGTGGGGGCGAAATCGCTGGGTTCTGCGTTGATATGCGGCGTATGCATGTTGTTTTCCTCCTGCTTTCTTGCGCGAAGCACAGCCCGCGCGCTTTTTTATTTAGTCGTCCTCTTGGGTTTCTTCTTTAAAATCAGCCGGTTTTTCCGTCATAGCCCAGTATTGGCTGTATTGCGCCACGTTCTCGTCATGCGCCTCGTTGGTCTTTGCATAGGCCAGCTCACCCGTCCAGCCGTACTTGAGCACGAAGAAAAGGTACTCCTCCTCCACAAAGGCTTCGTCCGGATACAGCGCCGCCTCGATAGCCCGGCGTCCCGGATTCGTGATGGGGCCAAGGCCAAGGCCCTTATAGACGATGGTGTTGTAGGGCGATTCATCCTGCCGCTGCGTCTGCGTCCAGTTGAGTATGTTCTGCTTGAAGATATAGCGCAGCGATGCGTCGGATTCCATGGGCATGTCCGCCTTGAGGCGGTTATGGAACACCGCCGATACCTTGGCGAAGTCGTCGCCCACCTTTGCTTCTTTCTCGATAAGCGCCGCAAGCTTCACCACATCGTCCGTGCTCATGTCCAGCTCCTGCGCGCGCGCGATATATTCGTCGCTGAACACGGCCAGAAACTGCATGAGCATCTTATTGATAATGGTTTTTGCCGACGCGTCCGCATAGACCTCATAGGTGTCGGGGAAAAGGTATCCCTCCAGCACATAATCGCGCGCCTGTCCCGTTTGCGCCTGCTCGTCGAGTATCTCCTTAACAAAAGCGTAATCCGTGAACGCGTCGCCGGATTTGCACAGCGAGAGGAATTCCGCGTCATCCTTGAGCACGCCCTGCTCGATAAGCTTTGCGGCCACCGCCTCCACGTCCGAGCCCTCCGTGATGGTGAAGCGCACGGTAGCCTTGGGCGGGTTGCCCTCGCAGATGATGTCCACGATCTGCGGGATATCCATGTTGCGCGAAAGCACATAGGTGCCCGCGCGAAGCTTGCTGGATTTGCCGGTGAAATCCACATAGACCTTGAATACGGCCTTGCTTTTGATAAGGCCGGGAGAGAGCAGCTCGTCATTGTCGTCCGTTCCGCCCGCCTCATAGAGCAGCTTGGCGATAGCGGACGCGCCGCTGCCGCTTGCAACGGTAACGGTGACGGGCGTCGCGTCGGCAGGATCGACGGGGAAAAGAAACTTATCCAGCACCTTTGTGGTGACCTTGCTCAAAAGCACATAGCAAATGCACAGGCTGACGGCGATCACAAGAATGGGTCGCGCGATATGCCATACCTTTTTCCATGCCGCGCGCGTGCGGCGTTTGCGCTCGCGCGTTTCCCGATCCATCGGTCTTTTTTCCAAGGCTTATCCCTCCAATGCGCTAAGATCCAAGTCGATCGCGTCGCCAAGGATCTTATAGACGTCGCTCAAGAGCGTACTAAGGCGGTATTCCGCCATCAGATACGCCGCAGCCTTGCCGTCCATCTGCAATATCTCGCCCATGCGCTGTACCTGCTGCATGGTTTCCTCGTCCCTTTTGCCCGCGAGCATGGCGGCCTGCGCCTGCGTCTGCATCCGCCGGTACTGCATAAGCAGCTCCTTGGTGGTCGCATTTTCGTAGGCGGCGTCTCTGGCTTCGCTATAACGCAAATATTCCTCGCTTGCGTGAAGCGCCGAGGCAAGCTCCCTTGCCTTATCGTGAATGTTTGTCATTCTTTCCCGCCTCGATCTCGATGATGATGGGAAGCACGATGGGGCGACGTCCCGTTTCCTTATATAAATAGTTGCGCAGAGCCGAACGCATGTTGTTCTTGATGGTCGCCCATTCCGAACGGTGCGCATGCTCAAGCTGCGCCGCTATGTCCGCGACGACGCTCTTTGCGCCCGCGACGAGCGCCTCGCTGTCCTTGATATAGACGAAGCCGCGCGAGACGACCTCGGGCGCCGCCATCAGGGCGCCTGAATGCTTGTCCGTCACCAGCACCACCGTAAACACGCCGTCCTCTGAAAGAAGCTTTCTATCCTTAAGCACAACGCTGCCGATATCCCCCACGCCGCTGCCGTCGATCATGACAGCACCCGTGGGCACGCCGTCCGTAATGCGGCCGCTGTCCTTGGTAAGCTCCACCACGTCGCCCACGTCGGCCACGAAGATATTTTTGCGCGGAACGCCCATTTCCTCCGCCAGATCCGCGTGATAATGCAGGTGCCGGTATTCGCCGTGGACGGGGATGAAGAACTGCGGATTGGTGAGCGCAAGCATGAGCTTGAGCTCGTCCTTTTGCGCGTGGCCGGAAACGTGTACGTCCGCCATGCGGTTATACACCACCTTGGCTCCGTTGCGGCAGAGGTTATTGATGACCTTCGCCACGCCCACCTCGTTGCCGGGTATGGCGGAGGCGGAGATGATGACCGTGTCCCCCGCGCCTACGATCAGGCGGTGGGAGGCGTTTGCCATGCGGGTAAGCCCGCTCATGGGCTCGCCCTGCGTGCCCGTGGTGATGACGCAGACCTTTTCGGGCTTCATCTTGCCCGCCTTGTCAAGCTCCACCTGCTTATCGGCGGGGATGTGGAGATACCCCAGCTTGCTGGCGATATCCGCGATGTTGATCATGCTGCGCCCCTGAAAGCATATGCTGCGCCCATGCGCGATCGCCACGTCCGCCACCTGCTGGATACGATAGATGTTGCTGGCAAACGTCGCCACGATCACGCGCCCCTCGGCAATGTCAAAATAGTGCTCAAAGGTCTTGCCGATCTCGCGCTCGGACTCCGTATGCCCCTCGCTCTCTATGTTGGTGCTGTCCGACATCAGCAGCAGCACGCCCTTGGCGCCGTAATAGGCAAAGCGCTTGATATCGATGGGCTCGCCGTCGATGGGCGTATAGTCCACCTTGAAATCGCCCGTGTGGATAACGGTGCCGATGGGGGTGTTGATCGCCAGCGCGCACGCGCCCGCGATGGAATGGCTGGTCTTGATGAACTCCACCTTAAAGCAGCCCAGCGATACCGTGTCCCCGGGCTTGACCACCTTGAGGTTGGTGCTGGGCATGTGCTCCTCCTCGAGCTTATGCTCCACCAGCGCCATGGTAAACGCGGTGCCGAAAACGGGCACGTCGAACTGCTTGAGGGCATAGGGCAGCGCCCCTATATGGTCCTCATGGCCGTGCGTGATCAAAAAGCCGCGCAGCCTGGAAGCGTTCTGTTCCAAATACTCCATATCCGGTATGACCAGATCGATGCCCGGCATGTCGTCATCCGGGAAGCAAAGACCGCAGTCCACCACGATCATGTCCTTGCCGTATTCAAATACGGTCATGTTCTTGCCAATTTCTCCCAATCCGCCCAGCGGAATGATCCTTAGTTTGTTCTTAGCCAACTTGTCTCTCTCTTTCCGTTTCTCAACGCTCTATATTATAGCATGGCGCAGTATCTGCGCGCTTTGCCATGTTTCGCGTCCATACTTATTCAGACTTAATTATACACGACAACCCGCCAGATAACAAGAATGGGAAAATGTAAAATAACCGCGACACATTTTTTCCCGCCTTGTCCGCGCCTTGGATATGCGCTATACTATAGGCTGAGTAAAAAGGAGTACAGATTATGCCATACGCACCCGAAAACAACCGCCCGGCCAACAGCCGCACCGCGCAGACCTCCCGCGGGTCTGCCGCGCGGCGCAATACCGAAAGGAACGCGCGCACGCGGCGTAAATCCACCGCAAGGCGCGTGATACCCTGGCTGGCCTTTCTTTGCCTGTTTTGTCTGGTGGCTTTTATCGCCGTGCTTTTTATCAAATCCAAGTATGTCAACAAGCCTGACGCAGAGGAGCTGGCTAAGACGCTGGACACCGGCGCATTCTTTGAAGGCATTACCGTCAACGGCGTGGATATAGGCGGCATGCACTATGACGAGGCAAGGGCGGCGCTTCTTCCCTCCGTGACGGAGGGGATACAGTCCATCAATATACGCGTCGTGCACGGCACCTCGCTTTGGGTACTCACCGCAGCCGACCTTGGCGCCGTTTCCACGCTGGACGCGACGCTGAGCGAAGCCATGCTGCTGGGGCGCAACGAATCGCAGGCCGAAAACACGGCGACGCTGGAAAACCTGAAGGCCTTCGGCAAAGCATACACCGTAGGCTATACCTGCACGGAAAACGCGTTGGGCAAAACCGTGGAGGAGATAGGCGCCGGCATGGGCACCCAGCCCGTGGAGCCCTATGCCGAGTCGGATTCCTGGGCGACGGAGCCTACCTTTATTTATCACGAGGGGATAGACGGGCATACGCTGGATAAGCCCGCGCTGATGCAGCAGATCAAGGCCTGCCTCGCATCCGGCGATTATACCGCCACCCTCAGGCCGGAGCTCGTGGTAGCGAAGCCCCAGCATGACATTGCATGGATCAAGCAAAACACGCAGCTTCGCGCAAGCTGGCAGACGGACTTCGGTTCCAGCAGCAGCCTCAGAAACGCCAACCGCGTAGGCAATATCCAAAAGGCTACCACCATACTCAACGGCGCCTGCGTGCAGGTGGGCGAGGAATTCAACTTCAACGCCTTTATCGGCCCCCGCACGGAAGCGGGCGGCTGGCCGCTGGCTCCGGGCATCGTCAACGGCAACTCCTACGAAATGCAGGCGGGCGGCGGCATCTGTCAGGTTTCCACCACCCTGTATAACGCCCTGCTCTGCTGCGGCGAGCAGATCGAGATTACAGAGCGTTTTCATCACTCATGGCCGTCAAGCTACGCCGATTACGGCCTTGATTCCACCGTAACGGGGAGCGCCGAAAGCGGCAAAAGCCTGAATTTCATCAACAACACCGGCGCGCCGCTTTACATTTTCGCCAAATGCGACCAGGAAAACAAGCTCATGAACATCTACATCTACGGGGAACCGCTGCCCGCAGGCGTATCCTACAAGACGCGCGGCGAGGTGATCGAGACCATCGAGCCGGGCGAGCCCGTCGTCACGGAAAATCCCGCATGGCCCACGGGCTACGAGGAAACCACCGTTAAAAGCCGCAAGGGCTACAAGGCAGAAGCGTATCTGGATGAATACGCAAACGGCGAATTCAAAAACGGCAAGCTTCTCTATACCGATTCCTACCGCGCCGTCACCGCCCAGATCACCCGCGGCACAGGCGACCCGGCGCTGCCCAAGCCCACGCAGGCCGACAGCTAAAAATGCCATCCCTTTACGGCGGGCGTTATGTGCCCGCCGTTTTATATATCTGTAAATTTCTGTTTTTTCTCTTTCCCTTTTCGCACAGCTTTGTTATACTAGTAGACGGAACAATTCTTGCATCTATGTCACCCAACGTTATCAGGGCATAACGCAACACGGAAAGAAAAAAGTTCATATTGTAGGAGGATTCGACAAACATGAAGGTATCGCAAAACATCGAAAACTGTGGCCTTTCCCCCATGCGCAAGTACGCGCCCTATGCCAACGAGGCACAGAAGAAGGGACACAAGATCTATCACCTCAACATCGGCCAGCCGGATATTGAAACGCCCCCCGTGTATTTTGATACCGTGCGCGATTTCAAGCTGCCCGTCCTTGAATACGCCCCCTCCCCCGGCATCCCGGAAATGATCGAGGCCGTTAAAAAGTACTATAAGGGCATCGGCATCGATTACGCCACCAACGATATTTTTATCACCACCGGCGGCAGCGAAGCGTTGCAGATCCTCATGGGCTGCATCTTGGATCCCGGCTCCGAGGTCATCATTCCCGAGCCCTTCTACCCCAACTACAACACCTTTGTCAAATCCTGCGGCGGCGTGATCCGTCCCATGCCCACCACGCCCGAGGACGGCTATCAGTACGCCTATAAGGATAAGCTGGAGGCGCTTGTCAACGACAAGACCCGCGCCATCATGTTCACCAATCCCGGCAACCCCACCGGCGTTGTTATTTCCGAGGCGCAGATGCGCGTGATCGCGGACGTCGCCAAGGCGCATAACCTCTACGTCATCGGCGACGAGGTGTACCGTGAATTCGTTTACGGCGGCGAACCGCTGCTTTCCATCGGCCAGTTCGACGACATCGCGGACAACGCGGTCATTATCGATTCCGTATCCAAGCGCTTCTCCGCATGCGGCGCGCGTATCGGCATGCTGATCACCAAGAACAAGCAGCTCCAAAGCCAGATCATGAAGTACTGCCAGGGTCGCCTGTCCGTTTCCACCTTGGATCAGGTCGCCGCAGCCCAGCTCTACACCGTTGACGACAGCTACTTTGCCGCCGTCCGTGACGAGTATCGCAAACGCCGCGACACCATCTACGACAAGCTCTCCCAGATCCCCGGCGTTGTCTGCAAAAAGCCCATGGGCGCTTTCTATGTGATGGCGAAGCTGCCCGTAGACAACACGGATACCTTCCAGCAGTGGCTGCTCACCGACTTTGAGGACAACGGCGAAACCGTCATGTTCGCGCCCGGCGAAGGCTTCTATGCCACGCCCGGTCACGTCAACGAGGTGCGCCTTGCTTACGTCTTGAAGCAGGCCGATCTGGAACGCGCCATGGATCTGCTGGCGCTGGGCATCAAAAAGTACAACGAAACGCACTAAACAAAGACCTTCACACAAGGCTGCAAGGGGTCGTGCCAAAAAATTTGGCACGACCCCTTTTCTATATCTTGCCTGCAAATGCGGATGTTGCTATACTGAAAAATATGGAGGATTCTGTCATGTATCGCTATGCCGTATTGGCCAATCCCGGCCATAACCGGGTGTATTTTGAGGCCGCCGTACAGATGGCGCGCGCGGAGCTTGCGTTGGCGCTTCCGCGCCTGTGTGCACCCTGCGGCGATATTTCCCGGGAAATATTCGGCGGCGTACCCTATATATGCTTTTCATCCGAAGCGCCCCTAACCCCCGCGGACGCGCGCCTTTTATCCGCCCTTTCCTTTACCTACGCCTTGTTTTCCGTTGCGGACGCGCAGGACGTGCTGCTTTCCCCCGTTCCCCTTCCCCCATGGCAGTATATCGGGGAGGAAGTGAGCAGCATACTCAAATACACGGGCAAGACCAATCCGCTTTTCACGCGCCTGCTTCTCAACATTGGCCTGCTCTCCATGGATTCGCCGGCGGAAACCGTGCGCGTGCTCGACCCCGTAGCGGGCAAGGGCACGACGCTGTTCGTGGCTGCGGCACTCGGTCTTGACGCGTATGGCATTGAGATCGGCGAGCGGGCTGCCAGCGAAGCGTATCATTATATGAAGAAATATCTTGAGACCGAAAGGCACAAGCACGCCGCCAAAACAGAGCGTGTGGGTCTGCCCTGCGGCACGGCCATACGCTATTCCATCGACATCACGCGCACCAAAGAGGACGCCAGGCAGGGCAACGGCAGGCATTGGGAGATGGCTGCCTGCGATACGGCGCATGCGGACAAGCTTTACAAAAAGAACTTCTTCCACCTGCTGATCGGCGACCTCCCTTACGGCGTACAGCACGCCGCCGTCACCAACGAAAAGCAATCCGCACGCACGCGGAGTCCGGAACCGCTGCTGCGCACCTGCTTGGGCGCGTGGAAGCAGGTGTTAAAGCCCGGCGGCGTGATGGTGCTCTCTTGGAACACGCTGGTGTGCCCGCGCGAGCAGCTTGCATCGCTGCTTGCAGACGCCGGCTTCACGGTGCTCTCCGGCGACGCGTATACGGGGTTTTCGCACCGGGTCGATCAATCCATCCGCCGCGACGTGATCGCCGCAAAAAAATAGCCGCCCGTTATCTGAAACGAGCGGCCTGCACCATTATAGCTTTCAAACTTCAATCGATCACGATATTTTCGCCCACAAGACCCACATACGCGCCCTGTTTGGCTTCGTTTGCGTCGGGATGCGCGATCAGCCATTTGTTGCGGGCAAAGAGCATGCGATCCTCCGGATTTTTCTCCTTGATCGCGGGCTTGTCCGTGTTGGTGTTTTTGGGCAGCACCACGATCACCCTGAAACCCGCCTGCGTTCCTGCCGTACAGGGGGCGTAATGCAGCGTGGTCTCATAAAACTGCACGCAGGTACCGGCCGGCGCAAAGAAAGCCTCCACCTCCTTGGTGTCGAGCTTTCCGTCGCGCACCTTCTGCAAGGCGGCGAGCAAAAACACCGCGTCCGTCTGGGCGATGTTGATCTCGCTGTCGCGGTGATATTCCAGGCAGTTGAGCGCCTTGTTGTTGCCGTTGCAGTACCCGATCTGGACGGGCATACCGCCGTACATGCCATCTTGTATCTCCTCAAAGACGGGCAGCGCCTCTAGCTCCGGCCTGCTCGGCTCATAGATCACGCGGTCGGCGGGCATGTCGGTGACCTTTGCCAGCACAGCGAGCAATTCTTTGGTATCATACCCCTCAATGACCTTGCCATAGGGGACAAACGCTTCGTCAAATACGGTTTTCATGATGTGCCTCCTCATTTCATTTCGCTCAGCGCCGCAAAACGATCCTTCAGCGCCGGATACAGGCTTGCATAGAGCTGATAATACGGCGCATAGGCCGCGCCCGCAGCGTGATCCGGCTGCTGCGGCGCGTTCTTTCGGATCATGCCATCGCACGCGTCCGCCACGGAGGGATAGACGCCCGCGCCCACGCCCGCCAAGATCGCCACGCCCAGCGCGGGACCTTCCGTGGATTCAATGGTGCATACGGGGCAGCCGTAAAGGTCTGCAAGCATCTGCCGCCAAAAGGGGCTTTTGCCGCCGCCGCCGCAGATAAGCATATCGCCCAGCTCCAGCCCCATACCCCGCAGCACATCCACACAGGCGCGCTGGGAATAGGAAATGCCTTCGATCACCGCGCGCAGCATATGCGCCTTGGTGTGTATGGCGGAAAGGCCAAAGAACACGCCGCGGCTTTTTTCATCCAGGATGGGGGAACGTTCGCCCATAAGATACGGCAAAAAGAGCAACCGGTCAGCCCCAAGGGGTATCTCCTGCGCCGCGTCCATCATGGGGATATAGGGGTCTACCCCCTGCTCCTTGGCCGCCTCCGCTTCCGCAGCATACAGCGTATCCCGCATCCAGCGAAGCGACAGCCCCGCAGAGAGCGTACAGCTCATCACAGTATAGCTATTCGGCACCGCCGCACAGAAGGTATGCACGCGCCCCTGCGGGTCGATGCGCACGCTGTCGGTATGCGCAAACACCACGCCCGAGGTGCCAAGCGACGTAAACGCGCGCCCCTCGCGCACCACGCCCATGCCCACGGCGGCCGCCGCATTGTCGCCGGCGCCGCCCACAACGATCGTGCCTTCCGCAAGCCCGGTGGCCGCTGCGGCCTCTTTATGCACCGTACCCGTCACGTCGGGGGATTCGTACACCTTCGCCATCCACGCGGGGTCGATTTGCAGCTTTCCCAATATCTCCGCCGACCAACCGCGGGTGGTAACGTCCAAAAGATTCATGCCCGAAGCGTCGGACGCCTCCGTAGCATATACGCCGGTAAGCATGAAGCGGATATAATCCTTGGGCAGCAAAACATGGCGGCACTGCTGGTAGATATCCGGCTCGTTGCGGCGCACCCAGAGTATCTTGCCCGCCGTAAAGCCGGGCAGCGCCGGATTCGCGGTGATGGCGATCAGGCGTTCACGGCCGATGGTTTCCGTGATCTCTGCGCATTCGCGCGCGGTGCGCCCGTCGCACCAAAGGATGGCTCTGCGCAGCACCTTCCCCTGCCCGTCCAGCATGACAAGGCCGTGCATCTGACCCGAAATGCCCACGCCCGCGACGTCTGCGGCGTTGACGCCGCTTTGTGCAAACACGGATCGCATGGTTTTTTGCACGGCCGCCCACCAGTCGGCGGGATCCTGCTCCGCCCAGCCGTTTTGCGGCTGATACAGCGGATATTCCTCCGTGGCCGCCGCAACGGGCTTACCATCGGTATCGAACAGCACGGTCTTTGTGCCGGAGGTTCCAAGGTCGATTCCTACTAAATAGCGCATGATGCTTCTCCTTATTTTCTGTTCCCCTATTCAAACGCTGCCCCGCTTATTGGGCGGGGCAGCCTCGATGTGTTATGTGCCTTATGCGAAGGGATTCTCGTTGGGGTAGGGCACGGACTTGGGACGGTTATAGTTGACGTCCTGCACGCCCAGATACTCAAACAGGCTAAAGAGCGCCTTGCCGAAGTGTCCGAAGGCCACCGCGCCATGGTGCGGATACCGCTTTGCGATCAAAACGTTCCGATAAAAGCGCGCCATTTCGGGAATGGCGATCACGCCGATGCCGCCAAAGGAATGCGTATCCACAGGCAGCACCTCGCCCTGCGCAATGTAGGCGGAGACGCCGCCGTCCGCAGTGCCCTGCAGGCGGTAGAAGGTGATCGCGCCCGGCACGATGTCGCCCTCCAGCGTACCGCGGGTGATGTCCGGCTCCTTGTCGGGTTCCAGCCCCCTGTGCATGATGAGCTGATACTTCATCTCGCCCTTTTTGAGCCTGCACATGGGGGTGTTGCCGCAATGGAAGCCCATGAAGGTATCATGCAGCGCATAATCGTATTTGCCCGCGATGCAGGCGTCATAAAGCTCCTGCGGCACGGAATTGTTGATATCCAGCAGCGTTACGCACTCGCCGGAAATGCAGGTGCCGATATACTCGGACAGCGCGCCGTAAATATCCACCTCGCAGGATACGGGTATACCCATGCCGGTCAAACGGGAGTTGACATAGCAGGGCACGCAGCCGAATTCCGTCTGGAAAGCAGGCCAGCACTTGTTGGCAAACGCCACATATTTCGCAGCGCCCTTGTGGTTTTCATACCAATCCAGGATCGTAAGCTCCAGCTGCGCCAGCCGCGGCAGTATCCCCTCCATCTTGTTGCCCGCGCCCAGTTCGTCCGCCATTTCCTTGACCTTAGCGGGGATGCGCGGATCGTCCTTATGGGCGTTAAAGGAAACCTGCAGGTCAAGCTCGGAATTCTCCTCGATCTCCACGCCTAGATTGAAAAGCTGCTTGATGGGGCCGTTGCAGGCCATAAAGTCCTGCGGACGTGGCCCGAAGGTGATGATCTTCAAGGAGCGCAGGCCGATGATGGCGCGGGCGACCGGACGGAATTCCTCTATCATGTCGGCGATCTCATCGGCGGTGCCTACGGGATAGGCGGGAATATACGCCTTCAAATTGCGAAGGCCAAGGTTATAGGAGCAGTTGAGCATGCCGCAGTACGCGTCGCCGCGATCGCTTGAGAGCACGGCGATGTTCTCCTCGGCGGAGGCCGCGTACATGACGGGGCCGTCGAATTTGCGGGCGAGCAGCGTTTCCGGCGTTTCGGGGCCGAAGTTGCCCAGCAGCACCACCAGCGCGTTCACGCCCTGCGCGTTGACCGCGTCCAAGGCTTTTAGCATATCCGTCTCGTTCTCGACGGTCACGCCGCAGTTATAGATATCGCCGTACTTTTTCTGATAGGCCGCGGCGAGCGCCTCACGGCGCTTGATGGAAAGGTTGATGGGAAAGCAGTCACGGCTTACGGAAATAAGGCCAAGCTTCAATTCCGGAATGTTTTTGATCATGACAATACGGTTCCTTTCTTTCGATTAAATTAAATAGCTCTATACTGTAATACTATAGCACATGGATCAAGCCTTGGCGGCCTTGGTCTTGCTCATGACGTCGAAGGCGACAGCCACGATCAGCACCAGGCCCTTGATGACCATCTGGATATCGATGCCGATGCCCATGATGCTCATGCCGTTGTTCAGCACACCCATGATCAGACCGCCGATGATGGCGCCTGAAATCTTGCCGATGCCGCCGGAGGCCGAAGCGCCGCCGATATAGCAGGAGCCGATGGCGTCCAGCTCAAACCCGTCGCCCGAAGCGGGAGCCGCCGAGTTGATGCGGCCGCTGAAAATAACGCCCGCCAAGCCCGCAAGCAAGCCCATGTTCACATACGTCAGGAAGAAGGTACGCCGGGTATTGATGCCCGCAAGCCGCGCCGCCTTCGCGTTGCCGCCGAAGGCGTAAACGTTGCGCCCCAGAACGGTGTTCTCGGTGACGAACGTATAGATGATGACGAGAATCGCCAACAGCGCCAGCACGCAAGGGATACCGCGGTATACGGCCAGCTGGTAGGTGACAAAGATCACCGCCACGCAAACGATCGTGCAGCGTAGGATCATCGCCACGAAGGATTCGGACGTCTGCCCGTATTTCTGCGCCTTGCGCCGCGCGCGGAGCGACGAGTAAACGAACAGCACGCATGCGGCAGCGCCGACGATGAGGGTCAGCACATGCAGCGTCCCGTCCCCCTTGATGAAGTTGGGCATGCCGCCGAAGGGATCGGGAATCCAGCCCGCGCTAATGGTTTTAAAGCTGTCCGGGAAGGGGGCGAGCGTCAGACCCTTCAACAGCGCCATGGTAAGACCCCTGAACATCAGCTGGCCGCCCAGCGTCACGATGAAGGGGGGGATGTTCACATAGGCGATCCAAAAGCCCTGAAACGCACCCATCACGCCGCCAAGAAGGACGGCGAGCACCATCGTGGGCAGCACGGGCGCGCCCTTGTGAATGATAAGCTCCGCCGCCACAGCGCCCGTCAGACCCAGAATGGAGCCGACGGAAAGATCGACGTTACCCGTTAAGATAACGGGCAGCATGCCGATGGCCAGAATGAGAACGTAGCTGTTCTGCTGGATCAGGTTGTTGATATTGAGGGGCTTGAGCAAAATGCCCTTGGTCGTGATCTGGAACAGCAAAACGATGAACGCAAGCGCGATAAGCATCGCATACTGGCGCAGATCCCCTCCGAATAGCTTCTTCATCTTATTCATTTTCCGTTCCTCCCTGCTGCTGCCTGCCGGATTGCAGTATGATTCTCATAATATTATTTTGTGTCGCGTCCTCACGCGAAAGCTCGCCCACGATGCGACCCTCGTTCATCACATACACACGGTCGCACATGCCCAACAGCTCGGGCATTTCGGAAGATATCATCACCACGGCCTTATCATTTGCCACCAGATCGTTGATGATGGTGTAAATTTCATACTTTGCGCCCACGTCGATGCCGCGCGTCGGCTCGTCAAGGATCAATATCTCTGGCTCCGCGTAGATCCAGCGGCTCAACATGACCTTTTGCTGGTTGCCGCCCGAAAGGTTGCCCGTGATCTGGTGCACGCTGGGTGTCTTGATGTTCATGCGGTCGCGGTATTCCTCCGCGTCCTTGAGCGCCTGATGGTGGTTGATCACGCCATGCTCGCTGATTTTTTCGGGCGACGCGAGCGTGATGTTGGATTTGATCGTATCGATGAGGATCAAACCCTGCGCCTTGCGATCCTCTGTGGAATAGGCAAGGCCGTTCTTGATCGCCTTATGGATGGTGGAGACGTCCGCCTTTTCGCCGTTGATCTTGACGTCGCCGGATATCTTGGTGCCATACGCCTTGCCGAACACGCTCATGGCAAATTCCGTGCGCCCCGCGCCCATAAGACCCGCGATGCCCACGACCTCGCCCTTATGCACCTTGATGCCTGCGTCGTAGATGATCTGGCGGGCTTCATCCTGCGGGTCGAACACGTTCCAGTGCTCCACCTCCAAGGCGACGTCGCCGATGTTGGGCTCCCTCGCCGGGAAACGATCCGTGATATCGCGGCCTACCATGCCGTGAATGATGCGGTTTTCGCTGATTTCGTCCTCGCCCTTTTTGAGCGTTTCGATGCACGCGCCGTCCCGGATGACCGTGATGGAATCCGCGATGCGCTCCACCTCGTTGAGCTTGTGGGAAATGATGATGCTGGTGATGCCCTGTGCCTTGAGCTCCAGCAAAAGCGCCAATAAATGATCGCTGTCGTTATCGTTGAGCGCCGCGGTGGGCTCGTCCAGTATGAGCAGACGCACGCGCTTGGCTATCGCCTTTGCGATCTCGACAAGCTGTTGTTTGCCAACGCCAATATCCTTTATCAAAAGATTGGGGTTCAGGTTTTCCATGCCGACGCGCTTGAGCAGCTCCCTTGCCTGATGCTCCGTTTCGCTCCAGTCGATCACGCCCTTTTGCGCGCGCTCGTTGCCCAGGAACATGTTTTCCGCGATGGACAGATACGGGATCAGCGCCAGCTCCTGATGGATAATGACGATGCCGACCTTCTCGCTGTCCTTGATGTTGCGGAATTTGCATTCCTGCCCGTCAAACATGATGGTTCCGGTATAGCTGCCGTGGGGATAGGTGCCCGAAAGCACGTTCATCAGCGTAGATTTGCCCGCGCCGTTCTCACCGACCAGCGCGTGGATCTCGCCGTCCTCCACCTTCAGATCCACCCCGTCCAGCGCTTTCACGCCGGGAAAGAGCTTGGTGATGTTTTGCATTTCCAATAAATATTTGGGCATAGTTTGTTCAACTCCGTATTCCTAATATCGTTAGGGAAGCTGCATTCACGCAATGGTCGAGAGTGATTAAGACGCATTGCC
>JAUNJX010000040.1 GCA_030533005.1 Clostridia bacterium
CTGGCGACAACATCGCCATGGAGATCACCCTCATCACCCCCATCGCCATGGACGAAGGTCTGCGCTTCGCTATCCGCGAGGGCGGCCGCACCGTCGCCTCCGGCGTTGTTGCGAGCATCGTCGAGTAATTTCGGCAAACATACAGACATACAAAAACAGCCCGGGCAATTGCCTGGGCTGTTTTATCGCCAAACGTTTTTTTCTTTGCCCGAGGATCAGTGATACCAAAAGCCGATCACAATGCCTATGGCGCCGCCCGCCAAGACCTGCAAGGGGGTGTGCCCGACCAGCACCTTGAGCTTGTCAAGCTCGGGCAGATCCGGATCGTTGATGGTCTTGTCGAGAAAATCGTAAAGATTGATGATGGCCTCTGCCTGCTTGCCCGTTTCAAAGCGTACGCCGCGCGCGTCGTGCAGCACAACGATGGCAAGGATAAAGGCGATGGTAAAATAGAAGGAGCCGACGCCGTAATCGATGGCCGTGGCGACGACCAGCGCGCAGACCGTCGCCGCGTGGGAGCTGGGCATGCCGCCGCTGCCGACAAGCCGCTCCAACCGCCATTCATGATTCAGGATGCCGTTCAGCAGCATCTTGACGAATTGGGCTGCAAACCATGCGATACCCGCGCTTACGAGGATACGGTTTCCAAAGAGTTCATCAAAAAATTCCGACAACAGCATGTGATACCACCAGAAAATTTAGTATATCTTTATCATACGACGCGAAACGGCGATTGGCAATGTAAACTTGAAAAAAAAACGCGGATATGGTATCCTGAAATATATTCTGCAATATGATGCGAACAAGGAGATATCCAAGATGAATAACGTGTACGATGTGTTGAGCGAACGCGGCTACATTGCCCAGTGTTCCCACCCGGAGGAGCTTCGAGAGCTTTTAGGCAAGGAGAAGATCACCTTTTATATCGGCTACGATCCCACGGCGGACAGCCTGCACATTGGGCATTATGTGGCGCTGATGACCATGGCGTACATGCAGCGCGAGGGGCATACGCCCATTGTGCTGCTGGGTGCGGGCACGGCGATGATCGGCGACCCTTCCGGCAAAACGGATATGCGCCGCATGCTTACCGAGGAGGAATTGGATCACAACGCCGCCTGCTTCCAGACGCAGATGAGCCGTCTGCTCGATTTTAGCAATGGCCGCGCGATCGTTGCCAACAATGCCGAATGGCTGCGTCCGCTAAACTTCATGGAGTTTATGCGGGACATAGGCTCCCTGTTCTCCGTCAACCGCATGCTCGCGGCCGACTGCTACAAGCAGCGCATGGAACGCGGCCTCACCTTCTTTGAGATGGGCTATATGCTGCTGCAAAGCTATGATTTTCTGGAGCTGAACCGCCGCTATGGGTGCGTGCTGCAAATGGGCGGCGATGATCAGTGGAGCAATATCCTTTCTGGCGCCGATCTCATTCGCCGCAAGGAGCAAAAGCCCGCCTTCGCGCTGACCAATCAGCTTCTTCTGACCCATGAGGGCAAGAAGATGGGCAAGACCGAGAAGGGCGCGCTGTGGCTGGATAAGACCAAGACCCCGGTGTACGATTTCTATCAATACTGGCGCAATGTGGACGACGCGGATGTGGAGACCTGCCTGCGCCTGCTCACCTTTATCCCCATGGAGGAGATCAAGGGCATGGTGGCCGAGGGCGGCGCCGCGCTCAACGAAGCCAAGCGGACGCTTGCCTATACGCTGACGGCACAGGTGCACGGCGAGGAGGAGGCCGCAAAGGCGCAAAAAGCAGCCGAGGCTCTCTTTGGCGGCGGCGGGGATATGGAGCATGTGCCTACCGTCAAGCTGACGGCGGCGGATGTGGAGGCGACGGGACTGCGCGTGGTGGATTTGCTGGTCGTAAGCAAGCTTTGCCCCAGCAAGAGCGAGGCGCGCCGCATGATCCAAGGCGGCGGCGTGAGCGTGGACGACGAAAAGATCGAGGATGTGGCCGCCTGCGTGGATGCCGCGAAGCTTGCGGACGGCATGCTGCTCAAAAAGGGCAAGAAGGGCTTTGTCCGCATCATGGGCGCGTGATGCGCGATTACAGAACCGTACAAAAGGAAGCGGAGATCGAGATCGTTATCCATAAATCCCGCTTTATCGGCCGGTGCTTCCCCCTCGAGGACGAGGGGGAAGCGCTTGCTGTTCTTGCCCGCCTTCGCAAGCAGCATTGGGACGCCTCCCATAACTGCTTTGCTTATCGCATAGGCGAAACGGGCGCGCTCGCGCGGTTTTCCGACGACGGCGAGCCGGGCGGGACTGCGGGTAAGCCCATCATGGATGTGCTGACGGCTAAGGATATCGTCAACGCCATGATCGTTGTCACCCGCTACTTTGGCGGCGTTCTCTTGGGCGCGGGGGGACTGGTGCGTGCGTATTCCCGCGCGGCTGCCGACGCCTGCGACGCGGCGGGGCTACTTGACATGCGCGTGGGCGCGGAGCTGTCGCTTACGGTTGACTATGGCCGCTACGCTGCGGTGGAAGCGCTGCTGCGGGAACGCGGGCAGATCGCGCAAACGGATTTCGGTGAAAATGTGGCGATCAAGGCCATGGTGCGTGTGCAGGACGCGGCGGACGTGATCGCGGCGGTGGTGGATAAGACGGACGGGCGCTGCCGTCCCTTGTGCACGGGCGAAGCGTATATGCGCGTGCCCTTGTAACAGGACACAATTTGTTCAAGGAATTGCTATGGCATTCGATGTGCATATCGTTTATAATTAGGATGAGTTAATATGATACTCATCCTAGTTTTTTGACGGGGGTAGAAATATAGATGAAACCTTGCATGCTGAAACGGAAAATCTTAGGCGCGGCGCTGTTGCTCACACTTTGCCTGGGCGTGTGCGCGATGACGCGGGCTGCAAGCCTGAACGTATACTGCGATCCGAGCGCGGCTGCGCCGGGTTCCCCCGTGACCTTTAATCTTGTTGTCAACAACGACGGGCAGTATGTGATGCAGGGCATGAGCCTGCAAACCGACTACTCCGCGTTTCAGGGCGAATTTTCCGGCCCCGGCGCCATTGCGCCGGGTGAGAGCGGCGCCTATTCCGGCGTCGTTACCATGACGGAGACCATGCTTGACGTACCCATCACCTTTACCCTCCACTGGACGAACGCGGGCGCGCCCGTGGAGCAGAGTACCGATATGGCGTCTGCGACCATCACTGTGCCCACCGGCACCGGCGCTGTTGCCACGATGGATCCCAACGACCCCAACGCGACCCCTGTGCCCGGCATGGCGGGTGCGGTTGCGGGCGTGGGCGTTACGGCGGATCGAAAGGCAAGCACCACCCATGCCTCCCGCGGCGAGATCATCACCCTTACCTATACCGTCACAAACGGCACGGCTTCACAGCTGACGGAGCTTTCCATCACGGATAAGGAGATCGCGTCCAAACCCTTGGTAGAAAAGATCACCGTTGAGCCGGGCGCTGTCTATACCTTTGAGCATACCTATACCATGGGCAGCTCCACCGTTGCGTCCGCACCCGTGATCGCCTATATGGCGGGCGGCGTGCAGGGCAGCGTTACCGTGGCGGAGCTTTCCCTTGGCATGATCAACACCAAGCTGGACGTGGAGGTGAACCAAGGCGCCGCCACTGCCGAGGGCGTCAATTTCACGCTGTATCTGATCAACAACGGCAACCAGAAGATCAGCAAGATCAAGATCAAGGACGAACAGGGTGACAGCGTCAATAATGATACCTTTGCCCTGTCCGTGGGCGAGAGCCGCACCATCACCTACCTTGTGCCCAATCAAGCGGAACGAAACGTTGTGTTCTATCTTACCGGCACCGACGCTACCGGCGAACCCTATACGGACAATACCTCGACCTATACCGTACACAGGTATGTTGACCCTTCGCAGGTCGGCCTTGACCTTACGGCGGCGGTTACGGAGACGCTCAATGCGCAGGGGAGCATCAAAATACGCTTTCAGGTCAACAACACGGGTTCCCTGCCCTTATCCAACCTTGTGCTTAGCGAAGCGGAGCTGGGTGAGATTCGCAGGCAGGAGAGCGTCCCCGTAGGGGAGACCGTGCTGGAGGAGACCATCAACGTGGGTGCGCCGCGCGATCTGATCTTTACGGTGAACGTGCAGGACGACGCGCGCAACGACTACACCTATACGGCGAACGTCACAGCGGCGCTCGTGGGCGTGGAGCCGCAGCAGCAGACGCAGACGGGCACCAATCCCATCGACGATATCGGCACGATCGGCACGCAGATCGGCAGCTCCGTGAGCGACGCGCTCACCGTGGCGCTGGTTATCCTTGCGGTGCTGTGCGTGCTTTCGGCCGCGGCGCTGATTACGCTGACCGTATTGGAAAGGAAAAAACGCGAGGAGGCCGCGCACCGCAAGGCTCTGCGCGACCGGCAGATTCGCGCGCAGGCGAGAGCAGAGGCCGATTTGGCCTCCACCCGTGCCGCGGCGCCCAGCATGCCAAGCTATGGCGTTTATGACCCGGGAAATACCATCGTCGCGCCGCGACAGCCGCGCACGGACTATACGAAGCAGGCGAGCGATGCGACACAGCGCTTCGGGCAGCCCCGTTATCCGCAGGATCGCGGGCCGCGCAGCGGACAATAACATGCGAAGGGTTCTTGCCGTTTTCATAGCGGCGATGCTGCTGCTTTGCGGCGGCTGTAAAAACGGAGGGACGGCTGCGCCGTCCCCGCAGGCGCCGTCCGCGCCGTATGTGATCGCCTTACCCGCGCCGCTGACATGGCAGCTGCGGGAGGATGCCGCATATTATCCGCAAGGCAGCGATCCAACGAATGCGGACTATGTGTTTACCTGTGCATACCCCGTGTTCTCCGGCGATTTTGCGGAAACGGCCAATGAGGCGATCGCGCGCGCCATCGAGGAATATCGCATCGCGGTCATCGAGGAGCGCTTGCCTTATGCGGATCGCGCGGCGCAGGCACAAGCGCCCTATACGCATGTCACGGCGACGGTTGCGCAGCAGGATGGCTATACCAATGTATGCTTTGCGGACGAATCGGGCTTTGGCGAGGAGGCGCCGGCGCATGCGGCGCGCACCGTGGTGCTGGACGCAAAGGGCATGGAAACGGATCTGTATGTGCTTTCCGGCCTCTATACGCCCGAAGCGCTGATCGCCCAGCAGATCTACAACCAGATCGACGCGGCCGATCCGCAGCGCGCGCGGTATCACGGCGATCTGACGATCGAGGACATCCAGCTGACGCTGGATCTTTACAACGGCTTTACCGTTGTAGCGGATGGGTTTGAACTGATCCTTCCTTGCGGCGCGGTAGAGGATGAAGCATACGGCATAAGCCGTTTTACCATTTCGTGGGCTTCGCTGTATCCCGATTTTGTGGGGGAGCGTATGGCGGCTGCGGATTATCGGGCGCTGCTTCCGACTCTCCATACCCTTGCGCGAGCCTGCGGCGCGGAGAACCACAGCTTTGACGGCGTGCCGGACGCCCTTGTCGCTACGCTGTTCATGGGCTTGCTGTATCAGGACAGGGCTGAAAACGGCATGATCATCGTCCCGCAGGCGGAATATGAGGCGCTGGCGAAACGATATTTTACGGATTTGCCGGCGGAGCTTGCCGGCGGCGACGGCATGGTGCTGCAGGATGGAGCCTACCGCATCCCCGTGACCGCGATAGCGGAATACGGCCTGCGCGTGGACGACTGCGTGCCGGACGGAGAGGATCTGCGCCTGCGCTGCGTGCTGCTCTACGGCTTGCCCGGCAGCGCGAACTGGGGCGAGCTGGAGCCTGTGAGCGTGAAGCTGCAAAAGGCGGCGGACGGCTATCTTTTTACGGGCTTTCTCTTTTCCTGACATGGGGCTGATAAAATTTACATACTATTTTATGCGATAAACGAGGAGGGATTACCATGGTCGATTTTACGCTCTGCATACCCACCAAAACGATCTTTGGCAAAGATGCGCACAAGCGGATCGGCGAGATCGTAAGGGAGTACGGCTTTAAGCAGATACTGCTGGTTTACGGCGGGGAAAGCATCAAGCGCAGCGGCTTATACGACGTCATCACAGCATCGTTAAAGGAGAACGGGATCGCGTATGCGCAAAAGGGCGGCGTGCGGCCCAACCCCACCGTGGCGTTTTCACAGGAGACGGCGGATGCGGCGCGCGCGTGCGGTGCACAAATGATACTGGCTGTCGGCGGCGGCAGCGTGATCGACAACTGCAAATACGCGGCGCATGCTGTAGCGAACGACGCGCCGGTCGCCAAGATACACGACGGAAGCGCGAAGGTGGAAAAGACCCTGCCCGTAGGCGTGGTGCTTACCATCGCCGCGGCGGGCAGCGAAACGAGCGACAGCGCCGTGCTGACCAACGAGGCTACCGGCGTGAAATCCGGCTTGTCTACCCCCTTCAACTATCCGCTGTTCGCCGTGATGAACCCCGCGCTTACCTATTCTGTTTCGCCCTATCAGACCGCCTGCGGCGTCACGGATATCCTCATGCATACCATGGAGCGCTATATCCGCCTCGACGCGGGCGACCATGCGTTTGTGGATGGCATGTGCGAAAACCTGTGCCGCAATGTGATCGCGGCGGGACGCGCGGCGCTTAAGAACCCGTCTGATTACGACGCGCGCGCCACGCTGATGCTGGCGGGAAGCTGGTCGCATAACGGGCTGATGAGCGCGGGGAGCCAATATAACATGAGCGCGCACAAGCTGGAGCATGAAATGAGCGCTGTTGATGCGCGCATCGCCCACGGGGCGGGGCTTGCGGTGGTTTGGCCAGCCTACCTTTCCTACATCTATGAGGCGGATGTGGCGCGCTTTGCCAAATACGCTGCCAACATCTGGGGGTGCGAGGCGGCGGACGCGCAAACGCTTGCGCGCATGGGCATCGAATGTGCGCGCGGCTACTTTAAGGAGATCGGCATGCCCTCGACCTTGCGCGAGCTTGGCCTTGGGGAGAAGGATATAGAAAAGATGGCCGATATGGCGACCAAGGGCGGGAAAAAACCGATCGCGGCGCTCAAGCCCATCACCAAAGAGGACGCGATCAATATTTACAGGCTTTGCCTATAGGGAGACAGTATGGGAAGAATGAATTTGCTCCATAACGCCATCGCCCCCACGGGGCAGGTGGAGGGCTTCTGCATACTCAAGAGCGTGCAGCAAAAGACCAACGCCAAGGGCGCTGAATATCTGGATATGATCCTTTGCGACGCGGGCGGCGAGATCGACGCGAAGCTTTGGGATTATGCGCCGGAAACGCACGGCGTATATGCCGCGGATACCGTTATCAAGGTGCGCGCCACCATCAACATCTGGAAGGAGAGCGAACAGCTCAAGATCGATAAGATCCGCAACATGCGCGAGGGCGACGACGTGGATATGGCGACGCTGGTGCCCTGTGCGCCGCTTCCGCCCCAGCAGATGTACGATGAGCTGTATCAGTGCGCCGAAAATTTTCATGATGCGGATCTGAAGATGCTCACGCAATACATCCTGCGGGAAAATAAAGAACGCGTGCTCAAGTACCCCGCGGCGCTCAAGCTGCACCACGCGCTGCGCGGCGGGCTTTTATACCATACCAGCACCATGCTGCAGGCGGCCGAGGGCATTTGCGACGTATATAAGGCGATCTATCCTTCGTTAAGCCGGGAGCTTGTGTATGCGGGCGTAATCCTGCATGATATCGCCAAGTGCGACGAGCTGGAGGTGGGCAACATGGGTCTGGCCACGGCCTACAGCACGGCAGGCCAGCTGATCGGGCACATCAATATGGGTGTGGCGATGGTGGAGCGCGCGGCGGCGGAGCTGATGATCGACGACGCGACCAAGCGGCTGGTGGAGCATATGCTGCTTTCGCATCATGGCGTGCCGGACTACGGAAGCCCCAAGGCGCCCATGTTCCCCGAGGCGGAGATCGTGAGCACGCTGGACGTGCTGGATTCGCGCCTCTTTGAAATGTACGACGCGACGGACGCCATTGCCGTGGGGGATTTTTCCGAGCGGCAGTGGGCGTTGGATAACCGGCAGATATTCAAGCACGGGCATGTGTAAGAAGCAGGCCGGATAAAAGCAAGAGAGGATCATATATGTGTGGTGTTATAGGTTATGTAGGGAGCAAGCAGGCCGCTCCCCTTATGTTGGACGCGCTGGAGAAGCTGGAATATCGCGGCTATGATTCCTCCGGCATCGCTGTGTGCGGGCCGGCGGGCATACAGCTTGCCAAGCGCAAGGGCAGGCTTTCGGTCTTGCGTGAATCTACCCATAACGGCGAGGATTTGCGCGGCTGCACGGGTATCGGCCATACCCGCTGGGCTACGCATGGCGAGCCCAGCGACGTCAACGCGCACCCGCACCTTTCGCGCAGCGGCAAGGTGGCGCTGGTGCACAACGGCATCATTGAAAACTATGCGGAGCTGCGGGAGTTTCTCGTAGAGAGAGGCTATACCTTCATTTCGGATACGGATACAGAGATCGCCGTGCAGCTCATCGATTATTTCTATCGCGGCGACCCCGTGCATGCCGTGCGGGAGACGGTCAATCTGCTCGTGGGCGCGTTCTCCCTGTCCATCCTTTTTGCGGATTATCCGGATCGATTGATCGCGGTGCGCAAGGACAGCCCCCTTGTGATCGGCGTGGGCAAGGATGAGAACTTTATCGCTTCTGACATTCCGGCGCTGCTGACGCATACCCGGGACATCATCCGTCTAGGCGAATATGAGATGGCCGTCATCGACGCGCACAATATCGTTGTGTTCGACCGCTTTGGCGAAAAGGTCAACAAGGAGATACAGCACGTCACATGGGACGCGGGCGCTGCGGAAAAGGGCGGGTATCCGCACTTTATGCTCAAAGAGATCATGGAGGAGCCGGACGCCATTCGCAATACCGTGCATCCCAGGATCCATACGGGCAAGGTGGAGCTTGAGATACAGAACATCCCCGAGGCGGCGCTCAAGGCGCTGGATCGCATCTTTATCGTGGCCTGCGGCTCGGCCTATCATGTGGGCGTGGTCGGCAAGGCGTACATCGAAAAATTTGCCCGTGTGCCCGTGACGGTGGAGCTTGCATCGGAATTCCGCTATAACGACCCCATCGTGACAGCGCATACGCTTACCGTCATCATCAGCCAGTCCGGCGAGACCATCGATACGCTGCTGGCGCTGCGGGAGGCCAAATCGCGCGGCAGCCATATACTCTCCATCGTCAACGTTGTGGGCAGCTCCATCGCCAACGAGAGCGAGGATGTGCTCTATACATGGGCGGGGCCGGAGATCGCCGTGGCTACGACCAAGGCGTACAGCACACAGCTTACGCTGCTGTATCTGCTCGCGTTAAAGCTGGGCGAGCTTCGCGGCAACGTCGAGCAGGCGGAGATGGACGCATACATCCAAGAGCTGGAAGCCTTGCCCGCGAAGATCGACCGGCTGCTGGGTGAGCGGGAGCTTTTGCAGCGCCTTGCGGCCAAGTATTTTAGCTGCCGCGATATCTTCTTTCTTGGCCGCAACCTCGATCACGCGCTGGCGCTGGAAGGGTCGCTCAAGCTTAAGGAGATATCCTATATCCATTCCGAAGCGTACGCGGCGGGCGAGCTTAAGCACGGCACCATTTCGCTCATCGAGCCGGGGACGCTCGCGGTGGCGCTATGCACCTATGCGCCGCTGCTTGATAAAATGGTCAGTAACATTCGGGAGGTCAAGGCGCGCGGTGCAACCGTGATCGCGCTTTGTCAAGCGGGCGCGCAGGATGTGGCGGCGGTGGCGGATCATGTGATCGAGGTGCCCGCGGGCGACTGGCTCACCATGCCGTCTCTGTCCATCGTGCCTTTGCAGCTATTCGCCTATTATATGGCGCTTGCCAAGGGCTGCGACATCGACAAGCCCCGTAATCTTGCCAAAAGCGTTACGGTGGAATAACAATGATGCGGGAAGGGCTGTTTGCCAAGCGGCGGACAGCCCTTTTCATGTTTCCACGCTTTTTTAAAATACGCTTTGCATGCCTTGTCGCTTGCCGTATCGCTTTTAAGGGCGTATAATAACATATATATCTGAATGCTTATCATGAGAGATTTGTTTCGTCTGTTTCTAAGCATGTTCCGCAAACGAGAATACAATGGAGGACGCAGTGTATAGGAGAAGAAGCATAGGCAAGGCCGTGGCCTTTCTGCTTTGCGCGACGATGCTGTGCGCGCCTTGCGCTGCCCGGACTGCATATGCGCCGCCGGAAACGCTGCGCGTGGGCTTTTTTGCCTTCGCAGGCTACCATATCGAGGATGCGGACGGACGGCGCAGCGGGTACGGATACGATCTGTTGCAGCATCTTGCCGCCTATGGCAACTGGAATTATACCTATGTGGGCTATGATAAGAGCTGGGCGCAGATGCAGGAAATGCTGCAGCGCGGCGAGATCGATATTTTGAGCAGCGCGCAAAAGACGCCGGAGCGTATGGCGCTGTTTGATTTTTGCGACGAGCCTATCGGCTATTCTTCAGCGATCCTCACCAAAAAAGCGGGGAACGATGGCCTGTATATCGGCGAATACGCCGCATGGAGCGGTATCCGCGTGGGATTGGTGCAGGGAAGCAGCCGCAATGACGGGCTGGCGGCGTTTGCTGCGGAAAAGGGCTTTACCTACACGCCCGTGTATTATGAGGACGCCGAGGAGATGTCCGCGGCGTTGCAGCAGGGGGAGGAGATCGACGCGATCCTGACCAGCAATCTGCGCGCCTTGCAAAATGAGCAGATCATCGCTGAATTTGACACCTCGCCCTTCTATATCATGGTGCGAAAAGGGGACGCCGCGCGCCTTGCACAGTTAAACGCGGCGCTGAAACGCCTTTTTGCCAGCGAGCCGGGATTGCGCACCCAGCTGCAGGATCAATACTATACGCCCAGCGGCAGCGACGAGCTTGCCTATACGCAGGAGGAACGCGATTTTGTGGCTGCGATGCGGGGGCATACGTTTACGGCGGTGATGAATCCGGATTACAAGCCGCTTTCCTATTTTGAAAACGGCGAACCGCGCGGGGCTTTTGCGCAGATCGCACTGAAAATCTTTTCCCAAACAGGGCTGGATATCGATATCGTGGATATGGGCGACAGACAAACGTATCTGGAAACGGTAAGGGAAAGGCAAGCGGATATCTGCATCGATACGTTTTACGGCTATTCCAATGCGGAAAATCTGGGCTATAAGCTGGCGAACACAAATGCTGATGTGGAGCTGTCCTGCCTGCGGCTGGCAGGTGCGACGGGCGGGATCGATACCATTGCCGCCGTGCCGGATCTGGGCGGCGACACGGATCATGCAAAAGCCTTGCATACGGACGCCGCGCTCGTGTATTACGATACGATCGAGCAAGCCGTATCCGCTGTGAGAACGGGCAAGCAGGATGCGGCGTATCTCTATACCGCCGTGGCGGAGTATGCCGAATATAATGACGACACCGGCCGATTGATCACAGAGCGCGCATATGGCTGTCAATCGCCTATCGTGCTCGGGGTCAACAGCGAACAAAACGCGCTGCTGCTCTCGATATTGAACAAGGCCATATCCAGCATCAGCGCGGAGGATGTGGCGGCGGCGCTCAGCGCACGCACCGCCTTTCCCGGCAAAGCCATGACCGTGCGGCGCTTTGTGTACGAAAATCCGATGGTCGCCATGGGTATATTGCTGTTGGTGTGTCTGGTGTGCCTGCTGCTCGTGGTGTTTATAAACAGCAATAGCCGCTATGCGTATGAGCACAGCCGCATGGAGGAGGAACGGAAACGAAACGAGGTCCTGCAGGAAGCCCTGCGGGCTGCCAAGATAGCGGTCACGTCCAAGGCGGAGTTCCTTTCCCGCGTATCCCATGAGATGCGCACCCCGCTTAACGCCATTTTGGGTTACATGAAGCTGGCGGAAAGCAGCAGCGCTCCCTTGGAGACGCAAAAGAACTGCCTTGCCAAATCCCGCACCGCCGCCGAGCAGCTCTTAAGCATCATCAACGAGGTGCTCGAGGCGTCCGCGCTGGAAAGCGGCAAGGCCAATCTGCTGATGGAGCCTTTTGATCTGCAGCAGGAGCTTACCAAGCTTAGCGACCTGTTTGACGGGCAGGCGCGCGCGAAAAATATCGATTTTACCCTGCAAACCGTCGGACTTGTGGAGAAAAACCTCTGCGGCGACGCGCAGCGTCTTGCGCATATCCTGACGAACCTCTTGAGCAACGCTGTGAAATTTACGCCGGAGGGCGGCAAGGTCACCTTGCGCGCCGAGCGTATTTCCCGTAAGGGCGACGTTGTTTATCTGCGCTTTGTGGTGCAGGATACAGGCATTGGCATGAGCGAGGCGTTTTTGCAGCGGGTCGGGACGCCCTTTGAGCAGGAAAGCGCCGCGAACAGCAGAAAATACGGCGGCACGGGCTTAGGCATGTCCATCGTCAAGATGCTTACATCGCTGATGAGCGGCTCCATCAAGGTGGAAAGCGCGCAGGGCGTTGGCACGACGGTCACGCTGGATATCCCCTTTACGGCGGAGGATGCGCCGCCGCAGGCATATGCGGCCGACGCGCCGGCATCCACGGAGGCGGATTTTGATTTTACGGGGCGGCATATCCTGCTTGTGGAGGATAATCCTTCCAATATGGAGATCGCAAGCCTGCTGCTCACGGAGACGGGCGCGGAGGTGACCTGCGCCGCAAACGGGCGCATTGCCTTGGAGCGCTATCAGGCGTCGCCGGAAGGCGGCTTCGATATGATCCTTATGGATGTGCAGATGCCGGAGATGGACGGTTATCAGACGACCCGCGCCATACGCGCCTCCGGCCGCAGGGACGCGGCGGCGGTGCCCATATTCGCCATGACGGCGAACGCCTTTGAGGACGACGTTGCGGCCTCTCTCACAGCGGGCATGAACGAGCACATCTCCAAGCCCATCGATTTTCAAGCGCTTTTTTCCATGCTGCGGCAATGGTTTGCAAAGTCCCCTGCCTGACGGGCGGGACGGGATGAAAATAGATCAATCCGAATTTTAGGAGGAACGAATATGCAATATCGTACATTGGGTCGCACCGGCATCACGGTAAGCGAGATCGGCATGGGCTGCGAGGGGCTGGTGGATAAGCCCTACGAGCAGGTCAAGGCGTTTGTGGACGCGATGGAGGCGGGCGGCGTGAACTGTATCGATCTGTATGCGCCCAATCCCGACATGCGCTCCAATTTGGGGAAGGCTCTGCGGGGTCGCCGGGATCGGTTCGTTTTGCAGGCGCATCTTTGCACCATCTGGAAGGATGGGCAGTATAAGCGCACGCGGGATATCGACGAGGTCGAGGCGGGCTTTGCGGATCAGCTGCAACGCTTGGAAACCAACCATGTGGAGATCGGCATGATCCATTATGTGGATTCCCTTGCCGACTGGGAAACGGTCAAAGACGGCCCCGTGATGCAGTATGCGCAGGAGCTCAAGCGCACCGGCGTCATCAAGGCCATCGGCATGTCCAGCCATAACCCGCAATCGGCGATGGCCGCCGCGGAAAGCGGCATGGTGGATGTGCTGCTCTTTAGCGTCAATCCCTGCTATGATCTCCAGCCCGCCAGCGAGAATGTGGAAGCGCTGTGGGATGAGAAGAACTATGCAGCGCCCTTGGTCAATATGAATCCCGAACGGCAGGCGCTTTATGAGACCTGTCAGCGTTTGGGGGTGGGCATTACGGTGATGAAGGCATTTGGCGGCGGCGATCTGTTAAATGCCGCGCTTTCCCCCGCGGGCTGCGCGTTGACGCCCTATCAATGCCTGCATTATGCCCTGACAAGACCCGCTGTCGGTAGCGTTATGGCGGGTGCGCGCACCGTGGAGGAGCTGAATGACAGTATTGCCTATGCGGACGCGCCGGAAAGCGAGAAGGATTTTGCGGCCGCCTTTGCGGCGTTTCCCAAGATCAGCTGGCAGGGTCACTGCATGTATTGCGGGCACTGCGCGCCCTGCCCCGTGGGTATCGACGTGGCGTCTGTCACCAAATTTCTGAACCTTGCCGTGGCGCAGGGCGAGACGCCGGAAACGGTGCGGGAGCATTATGCGCTGCTTGCAGGCAAGGCAAGCGCGTGCGTTGGCTGCGGCGCCTGCGAGGCGCGCTGCCCCTTTGGCGTGCCGGTGCGGGAGAACATGGAAAAGGCGGCAAAGCTTTTTGGCAGCTAAGCGGCATGCGAGAGCAGGGTGATGTAAATATTTATCACGTCGCCAAATATATTGACACATAATGTAACTACTATTATGATGATATGAAATAAACAGGCAAAAGCACGGGAGGCGCGCGAGAATGCCAAGAACCATACTGATCGTAGACGACATCAGCGGGAACCGGGAAATACTCAAAAAAATACTTGGGGAAGATTATAGCTTTTTAGAGGCGGGCAACGGGCAGGACGCCATGGAGTCCATGCTCCGTAATTATAAGCTGCTTTCCGCCGTGCTGCTCGATCTTGCCATGCCGGTGATGAACGGCTTTGAGGTGCTGGAGAAGATGCGGGCGAACGCGTCGCTCTCGCAGATCCCCGTCATCGTCATGACGGGGGATTCGGAGATGGAATCCGAAGCGAAGGCTCTGTCCCTGGGCGCAAACGATTACATCACCAAGCCCTATAACCCTACGATCATCCGACAGCGCATCAAAAATACCATCAACCTGCGCGAAACGGCCGCCACGGTCAATTTTTTGCAGCGGGACAAGCTGACTGGCCTATATAACCGCGAGGCCTTTTTTGACAAGGCGGCGGCGCTGCTTCGCACGCATATGCCGGGTTATTATATCATGGCCGGCTTCGACATCAATAACTTCAAGTTCATCAACGACCAGTACGGCTCCGCCGAGGGGGACAATATCCTTCGTTTTATCGGCCGCGCCATGCAGGAGGATATGGAGGCGATCGGCGGGATGGCCTGCCGTATGTCCGCCGATAACTTTGCTGCGATCTATCCTGCGGCGCAAAAGGAGACGGATTTCATTACCCGGATGCAGGAGAGCAGGAAAATGCCCGCCGCCCTGCAGGCGGCCACCGCCTTTAGCGTGGGTCGCTATATCATCAACGATCTTACGCTTTCGCCACGGGCGATGTACGACAGAGCCTATATCGCCAAGCAATCCGTAAAGGGGCGCTATGACGTGCACATCGCCTATTTTGACGAGGCGATGCGCGACAGACTTCTGCGCGAGCAGACGCTCATCGGTGAGATGGACACGGCGCTTTCGTCCCGCCAGTTTGAAATATGGTTTCAGCCGCAGTATAACCATGCTTCCGGCGCGCTGGTCGGCGCGGAGGCGCTGGTGCGCTGGCGGCATCCGGAACGGGGGCTGATCCCGCCGGGCAATTTCATCCCGGTATTTGAGCAAAACGGCTTTATCTATGCGCTGGATCAATATGTGTGGGAGGAGGCGTGCCGCTATCTTCGCAAATGGATAGACGAGGGGCGCGCGCCGCTGCCCGTATCCGTCAACATATCAAGATACGATGTGCTCAGAAACGACCTGACAGACGTGATCACCGGCCTTGTCAAAAAGTATGACATACCGGTGGAATTGCTGCGCCTTGAGATCACAGAATCGGCGTTTGCCAAGTCCGCCGATCAGATCATCACCGTGGTGAAAGGCCTGATGGATTGCGGCTTCACCATGGAGATCGACGACTTTGGCAGCGGCTATTCCTCCCTCAACACCCTGAAGGATGTTCCCGCGGACGTGCTGAAGCTGGATATGCGCTTCCTCGAAAACAGCACGAACAGCCAGCGCGGCGGCAACATCGTCGAATCCATCGTGCGCATGGCCAAGTGGCTGGATATGTCCGTGATCGCGGAGGGCGTGGAGAAGGTAGAGCAGGCGGATTTCCTCAAATCCATCGGCTGCAACTATGTGCAGGGGTATCTTTACGCACGCCCCATGCCCGCGCAGGAATACGAGGCGCTTGCCAAGAACATCGGCAAGGAGGAGCGGCTGCTGGCGCTGCAAACGGTTGCCAATCTCGATAACGATGCGTTTTGGGATCCCACATCCATGGATACGCTCATCTTCAACAGCTTCGTGGGCGGCGCCTGCATCTTTGAATATCACAACGGCAACATAGAAATTCTTCGCGCCAACGATAAATATGTGCAGGTGATCGGCAGCGCGGGCATGACCGTCGAGGATGCGGTGAAGCTCGATTGGATGGAGCACCTTGATGAAAACAACCGCACGGCGATCCGCGCCGCCCTGCAACACTCTATTGAGACGCGCGAGGAAACGACGGGCGAATTCCTGTTTCTTGACCTGCCCAACTGTCCGTCCGAAACCTATTTGCGCCTGACCATGCGCGTCATTGCCTCCTCGGGCGACCGGTATCTGGTCTATTGCATCAACGAAAACATGACCGCGCAGCGGCAGACCCAGCAGAAGCTGCTGGATAACATGCCCTGCGGCGCGGCGCTGTATGAGCTGGAGGCGGACGGCGAAAAGCTCACGGCACTCCATTTGAACAAGCGCTTTCAGGAGCTTGTGGGGCGCAAGATCGACAACCTGACGGTGATCGGCGTGTATCATTCGGTGCACCCGGACGACAGGGACGCCCTCAAGGCGGAGCTGATGCTTGCGCTCAAGGAAAAACGGGATTTGGAAAGCGATGTGCGCATACGCTGCGGGGAGGAGGAATATCGCCCCTTCCATATTCTGGGACGAATCGTCCCGCAGGCGGATGGCAAATACGCGCTCTACGCATCCTATACGCCCATCCATGCCAATGTAACCTCGTATCAGGAGATGCTGCCCATCGTGCTTGCCACGCTCATGCGCGCCTCCTCCGATCTGGCGTTTGTCAAGGACAAGGATTTTCGCTATATCTGCTGCAGCCGCACCTTTGCGCAAATGGCGGGGCTGGCGGACGAGAAGGACGCCGTGGGCAAGACGGACTATGACCTTGTAAGCAAGCCGTATGCGGATAAATATCGCGCGATAGAGGAGGAGATACTTCAAACGGGCGAGGCGCGTCTGGATTACGACGAGATTCTGCCCTCGGGCGGCGACACCGCGCGCTATGGTACCACCTCCAAATACCCGCTGATGGACGCTGCGGGCAATGTGATCGGCATATACGGCGTCACCCGTGACATTACGCAATACCGCGCGGCGTTTGAGCAGCTCAGGCTGCTTACGGACAACATTCCGGGCGGGATTGCGACCTACGCGTGTTCGCCGGGCAGCATAAAGATACTTTATTTCAACGACGGCTTTTGCAGGCTCTTTGGCTTTACCCGCGAGAAGTATGAGGAAAAAAGCAAAAACGATCCCATAAGCCTTGTGTTTGAGGAAGACCTGCCCCTCCTGATGGCGCAGGTGGAGGCGCTTGTGCGGGATGATACGCCGATCGACTGCATGTACCGGCTGCATATGCCGGACGGCGGATATAAATGGATCAATCATAAGGCCGTGACGGCGGAGCGGCATGGCGCTACGGTGATCAGCAACGCCATGCTCATCGATGTGACGGAGCAGCAGGAGGCGACGGAGCGGCTTCGCATCAGCGAGGAGGAGCATCGCCTTGCCATGAAGCACAGCGGCAACATCATTTGCCGCTATACGGTCGCGGACAAGACCATTTCCATGTCCGCGGAGGCTGCGGCTTCCTTCTCCATCCCGGAAAAGCTTGCCAACGTGCCGTATGAGGCGGTGCGCCTTGGCATGGTCGCGCCGGAGAGCGTGGACGCGTATACGGCCTTTTTTGAGGATATCCTCCGGGGCTGCAAGACAGGCGCGCTTGTGTTCCAGCAAAAAACCGTCAATGGCTGGCGCTGGATGGAGGCGAATTTCTCCACCATCTTTTCCGTTGTGGGCGATCCCGTTTCGGCTGTCGTATCCTTCTGCGACGTGACGGAGCGTCTTGAAAAGGAGACCGTATACAAGAAGTGGCAGCAGTCGCTACAGGAGAAGATACCGGATTCCTATACGCTGTTTCGCTGCAATCTGAGTAAAAACGCCTCCTTTGATACCATGGAGGGGAATTTGCTGCATGTTGCGTTCACACAGGACGATTCCACCTTTAACCAGCGCACGGAGGAGTATGTCAAGCAGTGCGTGTATGAGGAGGATCAGGAGCGATATGCGGCTATACTGAATTCGGATACGCTGCTTGCCAATTACTATCGCGGCAAGCGCAGCGAGGCGATCGAATACCGGGAAAAGCTGCCCGAGGGCGGTACGCGCTGGCTGCGCCTTTCCATCGATCTTGTGGAATATCCCAACTCCACCGATGTGGAGGTATACCTTATGTACGAGAATATCGACGAGGCGAAGCAGGCGGAGTTGCTCACGCAGGAGCTTGCGCAAAACGATCCGCTGACGGGTATTCTCAACCGGCATACCTTTATGGAAGAAATGAACCAAATGATACGGGAGGGCGGCGACGATGCGCTCTATGCGCTGCTGATGCTGGATCTTGACGGCTTTAAGCTGGTGAACGACAGCTTTGGCCATGAGGTAGGCGACAGGGCGCTGATCGATGCGGCGCAGACGCTGCATGGGATCGTCCGGCACGGGGATCTTGTCGGCAGGCTGGGCGGGGATGAATTCGTCGTGTGCCTAAGCTGCATAAAGGGAAAGGCGGACGCCGGCAAGAAGGCGCGGCAGATCTGCAACGCGCTTCGGCGCTCCTTCAGCATCGAGGTGCAGATGTCCGCAAGCGTCGGCATCGCGGTCTGCCCGCAGGACGGGCCCGATTTTGAAACGCTCTATCATAAGGCGGACGTGGCGCTGTATCATGTAAAGGCGACCGGAAAGGACAATTATACCTTCTACAGCGCGGATATGGAGGGCGAGAAGCCGCACGCGGACGGTGCTGTGGAGGATATCGTGGCGCTGCCCGCATCGCACAAGGCGCTTAAACGCCGCATGCTGATCGTGGAGGATAACAAGACCAACAGAGATATGCTTGCCGGCATTTTCAAGGAGGATTTCATCATCGATACCGCCGACGACGGCAATACGGCGCTCATCCGCATGCACCGTTACGGCGCGGGTATTTCCGTGGTGCTGCTGGATATCATGATGCCCGGCATGGACGGCTTTGCGGTGCTGGAAAAGATGCGCGCGCATGCGGAGCTGCAAACCATTCCCGTCGTGGTGGTAAGCGGCATGGACGAGCAGGAAACGAGCCTGCGCACCATCCAATGCGGCGCGTCGGATTTTGTGACCAAGCCGGTCGATCCCTCCCTTTTGCGCCTTCGCGTCGAATCCGCGATCAGCAAAGCGGAAAATGAACGCCTGCGTGCCCAGAACAGCTATTTGTCGCTACAAAGCAACGAGGTGGCGCGCTATCGGGCGATCTTGGAAAACGACGGCACGGTGATGGCCGAATACGACGTGCCAAACGAGAGCTTTACCTATGACCCCATGCTTTCGCAGTATATCGCGGGCGTATATGATGATCGTCCTCTTTGGCGCATATTCCTTGCGGACAAGGTCGCGGACGCGGAAACCATCATGCGCTTGCAGGAACTGGTGCGCAGCGTCCTTGCGGATACGGCGCGCATCAGCGGGAGCCTGATGGTCACGCTCAAGACGCCGGCAAGCGGACAGCACCGTTTTGTCGTGAAGGTCGTCAAGCGCATGGATGAGTTTCATTTGGGCGACAAGCTGCTCTTAACCTTTACGGATGCCGGCAGGATGCCGGGTTATATGCACGAATAGGACGGGATGTTTCAAACAGAATGGGAGCGGGCATGCAGAATACCGGGTTTATTGATCTCTTGGAAGCCTACGGCGCGGATATGCGCGGTATTAACGACCGCTTTATGGGGGACGTTGCGCTTTACGAGCAGTGCTTTGCGGAGTTCATGAAGGAACCGAATCTTGCGCTGCTCGAGGAGGCGGTAGCGGCTCAAAACTATACGAAGGCGTTTGAGGCTGCGCATGCGCTCAAGGGTATTTCCGGTAATCTTGGACTGACGCCCTACTACGAGGCGGTGTGCGCGCTGGTGGAATCCCTGCGCGCCAAGGACTACGCCCCCGTTGCGGATGAATACGAAAGCGTTTCGGCGGCGTTTGCGCGGCTGCAGGCGCTTGCGGCGGGCGAACCGGCGCCGGCGATCCCTCCGGCGGCGACAGAAACGGCAGAGCCAACGGAAACGGCAGAGCCGAC
>JAUNJX010000004.1:0-22740 GCA_030533005.1 Clostridia bacterium
ATCTGCTTTTTCGCTCTCTTTTCTGGCTAATTCCAGTGTTTCAAATACGGTGTATTCCATGTTAACCAAATGCCCTTTATCGTTGCGACGCTGCTTACGCAGCAGATAACCTGCCTCTTCAAGCTCCTGGAGCGCCGCGTTAACACTTCCAACACCTTCTTTGCAGCGTGTTGCAAGCCCGCGTACGCTATAAACCCAATCATCAGGCAAAGACAGCATGATCGACAGCAATCCTTTTGCTTTCAGAGACAATGTGTTATCGTTTAGATGATGATTGCTCATCACAGTGAAGTTGTCCGTTTTCATCGTCCGTATTACGCTCATAAGACCCACTCTTTCCCGCGCAGCAAACAGACCCGCCAGTATGTTTGCTGCGCGACTATTTTTCTTGCTTTATTTGATTTTCTTCCAGTTTTCGAGAAGCCCGACAATGACCTTTTCAATTTGCGCAGGGGTATAATCCTTCGGAAAATACTTCCTTATCGTCTTTCCCGACAGCTTAACCCCACCCGTATCTTTCTTCTCCGCCGACAAAACCGTCATTGCCATTTCGGCCGTAAGCCCACCAGCCACGCTGGCTTTTTTCATTTCTTTGGCTTGTACCAACGACGGAACGGCTTGACTCGCATCCATTGCACTCATTACGCTGTGTTGCTCGGCTTCCTTAAGATAGCTCAGCTCAACAGCTGTATTCAAAGCCAAGCGGTTCGCATCCACCATGGCAAGCAGGTCCTGTATGAGATAAGTGAGACGTATATAGCGTCTTACGTTTTCTCGGCTCATCCCGTTTTCTGCACCTAAAGTATCAGCGGAGCACTTTTGCACAACTTGTGTAGAAGTTGAAACGGCCGCACCCTTACGCCCTTGATGGCTTATAGCGTCCAGCTTCATTTTCAGCGCAAACGCCCACTCGCTGGGTAAAATATGCTCGCGCTGTAGATTGCTGTCCGCCATGCAGATCGTAGCCGCATCATCATCCAAATCACGCACCATCACCGGCATTTCGGTGAGACCCGCCAGTTCACAGGCGTGTTTACGGCGATGGCCGGCTATGATCTCATATCCGCCAGTCTTTGCAGGGCGCGCGATGGCCGGGACCATCACGCCATACTGCTTAACGCTTTCCACCATAGCCTGCATGTCATCGTCGTCGCGTACGGAAAACGGGTGGCCTGCAAAACTATGTAGCTCAGTAAGCGCAAGACATCTAATTTCTTCTTGCCTTTCAGCTTTTTCTTCGGTAGATCCAAAAATGTCGCTGTACGCACGTAAAGCTGGTGCATTATTCATCACGCATTACCTCTTCGACAAAGCGGCGATATGCTTTCGCTGCTTTACCTCTGCCATCATAGGTATAGATGCTACAGCCTTTTGCAGCCGATTCGGCGACCCGAACAGATTGCGGAATGCGGCTGCTGTATATCCGCACGTTTGCGCCGTATGCGTCTTGGATTAAGGCCGTGATATCCTTGGCAATGTTGGTTCTGTCAGCTATCATAGTGGTAAGGATCCCACCGATCTGCAGCAAGGGATTGATGCGTTTGCGAATTTTTGCAATTGATTGTAGTAGTTGTTCAAGCCCACGCGCCGAAAGGTATTGTGCCTGTACTGGTATAATCACGCTATCAGCCGCGGTCAAGGCGTTTATGGTCAGCAGCCCTAACGATGGCATACAATCGATGATCACATAGTCGTAATTCGTCTTAACGCTCTCAACAATCCGCTGCATAATAGTCTCGCCCATCATCACATTGAGTAACTGCATTTCCATAGCTGCTAGGCGGATATTGGCAGGCAGCAAATCAACCCCCTCAGCATGATGGAGTGTCGCTTCCCGCAGATCGGTGGTTCCACTATCTTCTATCGCTGCCTGCATTATTTCATACATGGTGTCCTCAATCCGGTCAGGCTCTCTATAACCAAGTCCAATGGTTAAGGAGCCCTGTGGATCTGCATCAACAAGTAAAACTCGTTTGCCCTGCTGTGCAAGACCGATGCCAAGCGATTCCGTCGTCGTTGTTTTTCCTACGCCACCCTTCTGGTTGGCGACTGCGATTACCCGTGTCATATTGATTTCCTCCGTTTCATTTATTATTAGGAGGATGCTTGCTAACAGCTTTGCTAACAGGTTGTCCATGCCAACCCTGCAATCCCTGCAAGAAATGCCTTTTTTGCAGTAAAATCGCTTCACTGAACGCATAAAAAGCAACCATTTCTTGCAATGCAGCCCTTGACACACCGTCTTTCTGGCTACGGACCAGAAGGTCGGGGGTTCGAATCCCTCAGGGCGCGCCAAAGCAACAGAAGTACCGCTTGTCGGTGCTTCTGTTGTTTTTTGCGCATTTGTTCAAGGGATTCGAAGGGCGGATAAGCAAAGCGTCCTGTGGACGGTTTGCCCGCCCCGGGGAATCGTGCCAGGCCGTGCGAGCACAGTGCGCAGCACAAGCAAGCCGTGCCGATGGCCGATTTCGAATCCCGAAGTCGCGCGCCAAAGCAACAGAAGTACCGCTTATCGGTGCTTCTGTTGCTTTTTGCGCATTTGTTCAAGGGATTGAAGGGCGGATAAGCAAAGCGTCCTGTGGACGGTTTGCCCGCCCCGGGGAATCGTGCCAGGCCGTGCGAGCACAGTGCGCAGCACAAGCAAGCCGTGCCGATGGCCGATTTCGAATCCCGAAGTCGCGCGCCATCTGAAAGCGGCATGAAAGCTACATTTTTCATGCCGCTTTCACTTTCTTAGCAATCATCCTCTGCTAACCAGAATACTCCTCTAGTATCTGGTCGACTAATCTTGATGCATTGCCACATCTCCTGCGCAACGGATCAACCGCAATCGAAAGTAGGAACAGGACTCGTTCGCTTACTTTATCTATTTTTCCATGTAGTTTATTGTTGTATTTGAATACATTGATGTATTGATATAGAGCAAAACGCGATTCCTGCGATTTTCGGTCAGCTCTTTCACAATGTTGTCTTGGTACAGTACTAGCTGACAAAGCTAAAACGTCAGGGTGTCGTTTTAGGGCAACGTATCATTTCTGGCCGCTCCTTCCAAATCTGCACCAGTATTTTGACACGAAATGCCGGTGCACTTTTTATGTCAAGAAATACATAAACAGTATTTCTGTTTATGCAACATAGGTATTAGACATTTCATTTGCGCAAAGGTATGATGTGGGTGTTCCGAAGGGAGCGCCTACATTTTTTAGTGGGAGCATGAAATGACAAAACAGGAAGCAAGCGAACGCTACAACCTCAGGCACAAAATGCAGACATCGAAAACGAAGTAACTTACGGAGGATATCGTAATGAAAAAGAACGTTGGAAACGCATTGGCCCTATACCCCACCCCTCTTGCTGTGATTGGGACAATGGTAGATGGGAAGGCGAATTATGCGCTTGTTGGCCATGTTGGGATCATCGGACACGACAGGATTCTTGTCAGCCTGGCAGCGCCGCATTACACCAATCGGGGCATCAAAGAAACCCATGCGCTCACCGTCAACCTTGTGAACGAGGCCATGCTGCCAAAGGCGGATTATGTGGGCTGTGTCAGTGGGTGCAAAACCGACAAGTCGGCGGTGTTCGCCTACCATACGGAAGAAACGGGCGCGCCCGTCATCGAAGAATCGCCCGTGGTAATGGACTGCTCGGTGGTCGATGTGTATGAAACAGAGGGCTTCGAGAGCTTTATCTGCAAGATTGCCGCCGTCTATGCCGATGAATCGGTACTGACAAAGGACGATAAAATCGAATATCGCATGCTCAAGCCCGTGCTGTTTGAAATGCCGACCTATGAATATCTCCGCACAGGCGACGTGATCGGCAAATGCATGAGTTTCGGAAAGGAGCTCGCCAAATGAAACCGTTCTTACCCCTGCTTCTATCCGCCGCCCTGCTGCTTTCGCTAACCGCATGCGCAGGTAGCGCTGCACCCGCAGCCGAAGCTCCAGCAGTGGACGCAAGCGCGCCTGCGCTAACCGAAGCGCCAGCCGAAGCACCCGTTGAAACCGCCACGCCGGAAAGCACACAAGCGCCCATACAAGAGTCCGTCGGGAGCCAGGAGAACAGTAACAATCTGATCGTCTATTTTTCTCGCTACGGCAATACGGAGTATCCCGATAATGTGGACGCTACCACCTCGGCAAGTATTGTGGTAGATGGAAACGGCCAATATGGCACGACCGAATATGTTGCAAGCTTGATTCAACAAGCGGTGGGCGGGGATGTTCATCGAATCGAAACGGTCACTCCCTATACCGCGGATTTCGATGAGTTGCGAGAAGTAAATCATGAGGAAATGCAGCAGGATTTCCTCCCGGAATTGGAAGAAAGCAATCTGGATATTTCGGCTTATGATACGGTATTCATCGGCTATCCGGTCTGGGCGACCGGCGTACCGCAGGCAGTGATTTCTTTCTTGCATGAATATGATCTGTCCACAAAAACGGTGATTCCATTCTGCACACATGACGGTTATGGCGCAGGCAATAGTTATCAGGAAATTGCGGCGGCCAGCCACGCGGCAGCTTCTCCGGATGGCATTGCGATAGAAGCAAAGGACGTCCTCGATGCACAGGAAACGGTATCCGATTGGCTTACCGCCATCGGCATGCTTACTTCAAAAGAGCGGACGGAAACCGCCATTCATATCACGATTGGCGACATTACGCTATACGGCGTACTTTACGATACGGCGTTGGCGGAGGAAATAGAAGGGTATTTTCCGCTGACGATTTCCATGGTGGAATATGCTGGGAGAGAATACTATGGCGGCGTTGATTTCTATCCGGTAAATTTGGAAGGCGGTCAAAGGAACTTTGAAAACGGTGATATTACCTATTGTGACGCGCACCATAATATGGCTGTCTTTTTCGCGCAGACCGATGACCCTACCCTCTCTGTGGATGTCATTCCCATCGGGCGGATCACTTCCGATCTTTCCGTATTTGATGGCCTTGACAGCCGGGAGGATATTACATTCTCATTGGCACAATAAAAATGGAGGTATGGGCATGACGCTTGCGTTGCTATTTCTCATGGGCTACCAGTTCTGGGGCGAGCTTGTCCACGAATGGGTTGGCGTCGGGACTATTTAGCTTTGATGGAGCTGTGCATCTTCCTTTCGCACTATCTTGCAAAGCTGCTGCGAAGGATTCCAAAGTCGAACCCGAAGGAGGTTTTTAAGTGAAAAGACTGCTGATATTCGCACTCTGCCTGTGCCTGATATTTTGCCTTGCCGCTTGCGCCGGGCGGAATGCAGAAACGGCAACGCCAACGCCGCAACCCACAGCAAGCACACAGCCTGAAGCCACGGATGCAAGCCCGGGTGCATCGATAAAACCGCTTGAACCCTCTGCGCCGGAAGCGGAGCACAGGACGCTCATTGCATATTTTACATGGGCGGAGAACACCCATGTGGAAAATCCCGACGCAATAGATGTGGACGCGTCTACCTCGGCAAGCGTGCTGACCCCCGGCAACACGGCGAAGCTGGCAGGCTGGATTCAACAGCGTGTCGGCGGCGATCTTTTCTCCATCGTAGTGACGGAGCCATATCCGAGCGACTATGACGCGTGCCTTGACCGCGCCGCCGATGAAAAGGCGGACAACGCCCGCCCCGCACTCGTAAACCATGTGGAGAACATAAACGATTACGACGTGATTTTCTTAGGCTATCCAAACTGGTGGTATAGCGTACCGATGGCCATCTTCTCATTCATCGAGGAATACGACCTATCCGGTAAGACCATCGTTCCCTTCTGTGCCCACGGCACAAGCGGTCTCGCCGGCAGCGTGCAGGATATCGCCGCCGCGCTGCCCGATTCTGCAACGGTGCTTGAGCCTGTCGGCGTATACCGTCCGGATATTGACTCCGCACAGCCACGCATAAACGAGTGGCTGGATGGGCTTGGTTTTACCGAACAGGCGGCCGACACAGCGACAGACGGAGAACATCAACTTACGATGACCGTAGCCGGTCAAATGTTTTCCGTGGCGCTTTATGATACACCCGCCGCGAATGCGCTGTATGATAGCACAATACATCGAGTACAAAGCGCACATAGCCGGGATCGCGGTGGAATACGTCGAAGCTGCATACACCAGCCAAGTATGTCCTGTGTGCGGAGCTAGGAATCATGCGAAAGACCGCAGCTACGTTTGCAAATGCGGATACCGGGGACACCGGGATCTCGTTGGTGCGAGGAACATTCCCGTCGCGCCTGTGGCGGGTGGCAACAGCCCGTCAGCACAGGGGGCTATACGCTCTGCCCTGTGAGGGGTAATGGCATACCCTCGGCTAGGCTGGCGGACAGCAGAAATGTATTGTCCTGCGGTTCACTCCGCCGCCGCCTAGAATCCCGTTGCGTGAGCTGCGGGAGTGTCAACCCTGTAGCAATTTGAGAAAACTCTTATCATTCAATACCTCATTGGTAAGATACGCACCATTATAGAACAGCGCATAGGTAGTGATGGGCGTCGGCGCGTTTTGGGCTTCTTCTTTGCTTGTGATCTGAATAGCGTGAAACGGGATGCCGTTCTCCATTGCCGTCTTTTCCAGAATCGGCACATACTTCGCGTTGAAAGGACACTGGCTCGTATAATACAGTACATAGCCGGATTCCTCTATATGTGGATGCTTCGCGCACTCCTTAAACTGCGGCTTGTCCGCATCTTCGGCAAATGGCAGATACCATAACTGAATGCCGTTATCGGATGCATCGCATACGGAAAAACCCTTGTGCGAAAGGAATTTCGGGTCAGCCAGATACGGTTTCTTTTTGGCGCAAGAGAGAATGCACAGACCCTTTTTACCCTTTGCCTTGCTGTCCGCAATACATTGCGCCAGAAGATCTCCCGAATATCCTTTTCCTTTGAACGAACCCGCTACCCAAAGGCAGTTGATGGTCATATAGCCGCCCGCATTGATAGGAATCCATGCGTTTTCGGCAGGAATGTATTCGATAAAGCATTTGCCGCGCTCAACGCTTTTGAGAAACACCAAACCATCATCAAAACGGTCGGAAAGCCATGCTTTTTTTGATGATACCTGCACATCTTTGTTGTTGCTGATAGCGCAGCAGATATGCTCTTTCTCCAAATTCTCTTTTGTAACTTTCATGTACTCCATGATGGTCGTCCCTCCAACTCTCGATTTATTTGGCAGCTCCCAATTAGAATCTTCATTTATATTTATATTCTATCATCCATTATAACGTCCGTTCGCAAAATCCCATATATATAATAATCACACCAGGTCGAAACCATCTTACCCTGACGGATAAGCCCCTCGCGGGTAAAGCCTATCTTTTCAAGCATACGCACGGAGGGAGTGTTTCGCACATCCACATCCGTCCAAAGGCGCTGCAGCCCGGTTTCCTCAAAGCAGAAGCGCACGATTTTCTTGAGCGCCTCCGTTGCAAGCCCTCGCCCGTGATACCTCTCCGACAGGCGCAACGCGACCTTTGCCATGCGGTCGTTCTCGATGAGATACACCCACGCCTCGCCGATGACCTTGTCCTCCTCCTTTAGAACGACGCCCCAATGGAAGCTCTTGGTAGGCTTTGGCGGTGTGGCAAACAACAGCTCGGGATTTTTGTCCGCCTTGCCGGGGTTTTTTCCCCAGTATTTGTACAGCGCCTTGTTGGGCGTCCATTCACGAAGATCGTCCGCATCTGCGGCGGTCATGGTGCGAAGGCACAAACGAGGTGTATCCAGCCCGGGTTTGTGTTCGATGTAAGCAGCTAAACGCATTTTCGCCTCCTAAACAACTTGATCACGACGTCGTAATTCCATTGTAGCGGAAGTATTTTATACTTCAAGGGTTTTTTATCCGTTGGGCGGCGTATGGCCGAAAGCCGGAGCTTAACGCGAGGCGGGGTACAATTTGCACCCTGGCTGTCATGACTGCGGCAAATGTATAGGAGCACCGAATCATTGCCGCTGTGATCGAAGGACTTATACCGCCCGTGAACCGCTATTGGGTACGTTGCATATTGCTATACATTATTGCATGTCGTAACAAATGAAGGTGTTGATGATTTGCAGATCATGAGAGTGCTGATTAGCGAATTAGCATCGTTTATTGCTGTATTCCTTTATGTAAAGGTAAAAGCATTGAAACGATAACTTCCCGATTGGTACTCTATTAAGCGTAAGTGACGGCAGGTCACTTGCGCTTATTTTACAATAAGGGAGTAAATGGCACAACGGACTTCCCGTTGGGCTGCGGTGCGGGGCGCTTTTCAGATTTTGCCGCCCTGCGCTGTGTTTTGGTGGGCGCTTCGCAGCTGGCGCGGCGTGATGCCATTGGCTTTTTTGAAGGCGTCACCAAAATAGTTGCCATCGGTAAAGCCGCAAGCCAGGGCAATTTCCGTCACGCTTAAATTGGTAGTACGCAGCAGCGCAGCGCCATCTTGCAGGCGCACGCCGGTCAGGTATTCCTTAAAGCCGAAGCCTGTGACACTGCGGAACTTCTTGGAAAAATAGGTTGCGCTGATGTGCGCCACGCTGGCCGCCTGTGCTAGCGTGATCTGCTCCCGGTGGTGGTCGTAGATGAACTGCGCTGCGGCTTGGATGCCCTCATCCGTGGGGGCTGCCTGCTCTGCGGGCGACGGGCTGCGCCCCAGCAGCACCAGCAGCATCGAGAGCGCCGCCGAGGTATCTGCCGCTGTATACGCGTCGGGCGGGAGGGTGCTGTTCTGCCAGATATGGGTAAGCAGTTGCTCGGCGCGGGTTCGCCGCTCCGGCAAAAGGGTTATTTTGTGCCGCACAAACAGTTCTGCCACGGGCATTTCGGGGCACATCGCGTCAAAAGCGGCGGTGTACGCCGGCAAAAAGGTGAGGGTGAAGCGCTCGGCGTCATGGCTGCCGACATAGCTTGTTTTGTGCAGCTGGTTGGGCGGCAAAAAAATCACGTCGCCCGGCTGCGCGTAGTACAAGGTGTGCTGGATGAAAACCCGGCACTGTCCTGAAATCAGGTAAAACAGTTCATAATAAGGATGGTAGTGCGGCGCTTCCATGGCGAAGCCTGCCGGGCGGCGGATGCGATTGACGCTGAAAATGGCGCCGCTGTCGCGCAGGCTGCCCTCCGGCGTATATGCTGCGGGGATCGGCATGGGCAGACTCCTTTCCGGCAATGCGTCGCAAATCACAAAATTTCTGTAATATTGGCTGGATTATAGCTAAAAACGCATAGTTTTTATTGCAAATTTGTTATACCATATCCTCGAAATCGTGTAAAGCGAAAAGGAGCCAGAATGAAAGCCGCGCTTTCGAGCAAAGACAAAACTTTCCGCGCGTTTTCCCTGAACGGCCCGATGCGTCAGGTCGTGCTTAACGTATGCATACCCCTTGCGCTGTACCAAAGCCTGAACCAGCTTTTCAAAATTCTCGATACCTTAATGGCCTCCCACATCAGCGCCTCCGCCGTATCGACGGTGGCCTACCTTTCACAGATCAGCATTATGCTCTCGGCGCTGGGCGGCGGTTTGGCCATCGGCGCCAGCATCAAGATCAGCGAGGCGTACGGCGCCGGCGATTACGAGCTGGTGAAGCGCCGGGTCAGCACCCTGTTTGCCATGTGCGGTATTTTGGGCGGGGCGCTGCTGTTGATCTTGGCGCCCGCCACGCCGGAATTTCTGCGGCTGATGAACACCCCCGAGGCATTTATTACCGATGGCAGCACCTACTTTATTTTAGAGCTTTTCGGCCTTGTCATCACATTTTTCAATAATGTGTACATCGCCATCGAACGGGCGCGCGGCAACTCCAAACGGATCTTGCACCTGAACATGGGCATCATCGCCATCAAGCTGGGGCTGACAGCGTGGTTTGTTTACGGGCTGCAGGGCGGCATCACGCTGATTTCCATCGCCACCATTATCTCACAGGGCGCGCTGCTTGTGGCCGCTATCCTCAATTTGAACCAGCCGGATAACGCCTTCGGCTTCTCCTTCAAGGCCATTACCTTCAGAAAAGAGGTCGTTTGGCCGATGCTCACACTCTCCTTTCCCGTTATTGTCGAGAAGGTCGCTTTCTCGGCAGGCAAGGTCGTCGTCAACTCCATGAGCGCGATCTACGGTACATGGACAGTCGGTGCGCTGGGCATTTCCAACAACATTGGCGGCATCACCACAACGCCGCAAAACGGCTTTAAGGAGGGTGGCTCCGCCATTATCAGCCAAAACTTAGGCGGCGGCAAAGCACAGCGCGCCGTGGACGCCTTTAAGTGGACGCTGCTTATCAACATCCTGCTTGGCGCGGTGCTAATGAGCCTTTCTCTGATTTTCCTTGACCCCATTACCCGGCTGTTTTCCGGCAACAATCCCGAATTTGCCGCTATGATCGCCGTCATTTACCGCTACGAAGCCCTGGGCGCCATACCGCTTGGCGTCAACGCCGCGGTACATGGTTTGCTGTATGGCTTCGGCAAAACTAAAATCACGCTTTTCATGAACTTTTGCCGCGTGTTCGTTTTCCGCATCCCGGTATTGTGGGCGCTGCAGCAGTTCACCACCCTTGGCAGCGAGAGCGCCGGCATTGTAATGGCCGTAAGCAATATTGCAAGCGGTGTGTTAGCCGCCGTGGTCGCCGCCGTCGTTTTATGGCGCATCTGCCGGCAGTACCGCGTCAGCTTTTTCCGCAAAGCGGCGCAGGACAGCGCAGCAGAAACCGGATGCGCCAAAAAGACGCCATAGCGTTCTTGGCTTGCGGAACCCATCCTGCATAAATGCTTACAGCGTTTAGAAAAAGTCCCATGTGGTGGAAGGCGCAGCCATCCCGCCTTGTATCCCCACCGATATTTCTATATAATGAAAATAACAACGTGCATCCGCCCATACTTTTATAGGAAAGGAGGTCTTGCCCATGCTGCTAAGACAAATGAAATACTTCGTGACGGTTGTAGATTGCAACAGCTTCACCGAGGCTGCCGAGCAATGCTTTATATCGCAATCGGCCATATCGCAGCAGATACAGGCGCTGGAAAAAGAGCTTGGCGTGGAGTTGATCCAGAGGGTTAACCGCCGCTTTACGCTGACGCCCGCCGGCGATTATTTTTATCGGCATTGCCGGGGCGTGCTGGAGGAGATCGACGCGCTGTGCCGCGAGACCATCCGGCTTGGGCAGGATGAAGAATTGCAGCTTCGCATCGGGTATCTCAGGTGTTACAGCGGGCAGGAGCTGCATCAGGCCATCGCGGAGTTTTCGAGGCTGTATCCCGATGTGGCGATCAGCATTGTCAACGGAACGCACGAAGAACTGTATGATCTTATCCGCTTTGGCGGCGTGGATATTGTTTTGAACGATCAGCGGCGCGCCTTTTCCGACGAATACGAGAATTACCAGCTGATACAATGCGGCTGTTATGTGGAGCTGTCCGGCAATCATCCCGTCAGCGCGCAGGCGCATGTTACCATGGAGGATTTGCGGTGCCTGCCCTGCATTTTGATCTCCTCCAAGGAGCAGCAGAACGTCGAGCAGGAGTATTATCAGAACACGCTGGGCTTCGGCGGGAACTTCCTGTTCGCGGAGAGCTTGGAGGAAGGCCGCTTGATGGTCGTAGGCAATCGCGGCTTCCTGCCCGTCGAGAGCATGGGCACGCTCCCGCCGCCCGGCGCTGCCATAAAACGGCTGCCGCTTTTTCGGGGCGACGAGCAGATCAAGCGGAACTATTGCGCCTTCTGGCCGAAGGAGAAAACGAATTACTACATCGAGGAGTTTGCAAATCTGCTTCATAGGCTGATTCGCGGATAAATCCCATCAGCCCTTTCAGCCATACTTATCAAGTATACTGATTCAGAGAGAAAGCGCTGGATCTGTGGGATCGTTCCGGCGCTTTTGCTGTGCGTTTGTACGCTAATGAGAACCCTCCTCAACGAAGGACTGGCTCATAATATAGAACTCCTCCTGGCTTGGCCGATGCTTCTTCTCCATTTTTTCCAGCGTGTCGTCATATTGCTGCGCCGCTTCCTCAGAAATCGCCATGACCGGGCTGTCATAATAAAACCACTTCCTGCCATCCAGCACGCCGGAGACCAGCTCTTTTACCATCATGGCCGCCGGGTATTTCCCGTTTTCCAGGCAAACATTATACTTTTTGCAGCTCTTAAAGCCGCGGCTTACATAGTTTACAGGACTGCCAAATATTACGATCACATCATAGCCGAGGGTCGCTGCTTGCGTAAATGAATATTCCATAAGCTGCTTCCCGTAGCCCATTCTCTGATACGCAGGATCAACACAAACGGGGCCAAAGGTAAGGATCTCTTTTTCCAGCCCGGCTTCATCCATCAGCTTTGCCTTTGTATACATGATGTTCCCGATGATTTGCCCGTCAAGCTCCATCACAAAATCCAGCTCCGGTATAAAATCCTCATGCTGGCGCATGACATGCACCAGATAATGCTCCGCGCATCCCGGAATATAAAGATTGTAAAATGCTTTTCGTGTGATTTCCTCTACGCGCTGATAGTCCGCTTCTTTTTCGTTTCGTATCTTTATCATGATAGACGCTCCCTTTAAGTTTATTGGAACGTTTTTATCATATCATTGGCGGCTCTATATGACAAGAACACGCCCAAGCATCGGGAGAGTCGCCGATTGCTCGCATAAGCGCCGCTAATGAAAGCCATTCGGAACGGAAATTGCTGATGTGCGGCCTATTTTATACAATGGGCGTGCAAGGAAGATGAAGGAGCAAGAACATGAACATGACAGAGACAGCAAAAGCATACCACGAGAGAATGTTTCCGGGCTATCATTCCAAATTCGCGGAAACCGACCCGGAATTTATCGAGCGGTTCGACAATTTCGCCTTCGACGAGGTGGTCAACCACGACGATCTTGATGACGTTACCCGCATGATGGCGATACTGGCTACCCTGATCGGCTGTCAGGGCGTGGATGAATATAAGTGCATGCTGGGCGCGGCGCTGAACTTTGGCGTTACCCCCGTGCAGGCCAAGGAGATCGTTTATCAGGCGGTGGCGTATCTGGGCATTGGCCGGGTGTTCCCCTTCCTGCACATGACCAACAGTGTATTGACCGAGCGCGGGGTGAAACTGCCGCTTGATGGGCAATCCACCACGACCATGGAAACGCGATCGGGCGCAGGAGAAAAGGCGCAGGTGGAAATATTCGGCGAAGGAATGCGCGGCTTCTGGCAGTCCGGCTCGGAGGAAAGCCGACACATCAACGCTTGGCTCACGGACAATTGCTTTGGGGATTACTATACCCGTACCGGCCTTGATCATAGGCAACGTGAGATGATCACCTTCTGCTTTCTTGCCGCGCAGGGCGGCTGCGAGCCGCAGCTTACCTCCCATGCTGCGGCCAATATGCGGCTTGGCAGCGACAAGGCGTTTTTGATCAAGGTGATCTCACAGTGCATCCCGTTCATCGGGTATCCGAGAAGCCTTAATGCGCTGCGCTGTGTAAACGAAGCCGAAACGCAGCTTGGAGCCAATTGACGCCAAACTATATATTTTCCCCTTAACATCTGGTATGCTTAACGTATCAAAGAATAAAAGAGCAGGAGGTGCGCGACATGGATCAGCAGCAGGATAAAAACAACCTGTCTATAGAGGGCGGCAAGCTGGTGGACGAGCATATGGGGCGGGTGGACGGCGGCAATGACGCTGCGCCGACGCCGCCTCGCAGGCGGAAATGCATATACTGCGGCAAGCCGGTGCCGAACGACACCAACAACTGCCCGCATTGCGGGTACAGGCAATTCGCATAGCGCCCGAGGGCAGGCGGGGCGTGGATTCGACCTCGAAAGGCGGATTCCCGCTGTAGAGGCATCCCCGATCACCCTTCTTGCTTTCGCGCCCCCATGCTGACCTTCACATCCTCGAAAACAGCGTTATAGCGTTTTACCGGGATGGGGATGCTCAGGCCGTTTTTGAGCCGCACGGTATAGCGGCGGATGGATTCGAGCGCGTCCGTGTTGATGATATAGCCCGCGTGGACGCGGCAGAATTTTTCGGGAAGCAGCGCCATGATCTCCCGCATCAGCAGACGGACGGTGAGCTCATCGTGGGCGGTGTGGATGGTGGAGAGCTTCCCCTTGCCGGATTTGATGTAGCTCTTTGTCAAAGAGGTGTACAATGTTATCCGGCGGCGGCGGCTTTTGCCCCGCCTCAAAGCCCGCTTTGTAGGCCGCGCGGATGATGTCCATGAGAAACCCTTCCGCCCGGTCGTAATCCTCGGAATCAAGATACCTTTGGAATCCTTCATCCACATCGCGCATATCGCATACCATCCTACGCTTTTGCGTACATTATACTCAACATATTAGGCATAGTCAAATTATTGAGTGTGATACGGTGTATGCATGATAAGCTATGCGCCATTTTACAAGACCCTTTTAGATAAGGGCGTGACGGAATACCACCTGATTTTCAAGCAGGGCATTTCCGCAAACACCATCAACCGCATGAAGCACGGCAAGGCCATCAGCACCAAAACGCTGGACACGCTTTGCTTTATACTGGATTGCCGCGTAGAGGATGTTTTGGAATACAGGCCTGACTAAGATTAAGAAAAAAGCAAGTGGGATCTCGCATGAGCATTATCACCAATGAAGCAAAAATCAAAAACAAACTGATCGTTGCGGGAACAGCTCGAACATCGAGCCACATGGCTATATCTTCTGTGCGATGAAGCAGGCAAGCGCGGTCTCGACTGGAAGGAGTTCGGCTCGGCGGCGGTACGCAGATGCGGTCTTTCACAAGGCGAGGGGCTCGTAAAAAAGGGCGGCACGAAAAGCCTTCTCGGTCTGCGAAAAATGTTATTTTCCAAGTCTGGGATAGTTCAGGCTCATTGACCGCGAAAATTGGTGGATGATCTCAGCCAGCTCCTCCAGCGGGATAGGCTGCCCGTCCTGCATCCATTGAAGAACGGTATTGATGACGCCGGCATTCTGAAAGTACGTCGGATAGAACCGGTGGGGATCGTATACATGGTTCAGGGTAAGATCCACATGAATCTGTATAATGAGCTGACGATAGAGCTCGCTTTTCTGACAGGTACAGAAAATGTTGATAATATCGTTTTCTGTAAACCGTTTGAGGTATCGCAGAATGGTACTTCGGGGGACGCCTGTCTCCTCCAGCGCAAAGAAGGCGGCTACATCCTCCGGAAGGCAGATATACGCAACGCAGTCCCGCAGTACCGCAAGAACCAATCCATCCATGTATCCGTATCGATCATAGAAGGTGGAACGGTTGACGCCTGCCTCCCGACACAGCTCCACCACAGTGATGCGCGCGGGCTCTTTTTTCTGCAAAAGCCGGATCAGCGCCCCCTTCATAGCTTCTTCACTTGCCTTGATTCGTTGATCCATACACCGTCCCTTTCAGATAACCGACAAATGTCGGGAATTGTTGGATGACATTATTTTAACAATGTCTATAATAGAAGTAAAGAGATATCTTAGGAGGGCTATTACCAATGAAATTAGAGAACAAGGCAATCGTAGTCACCGGTGCTTCTTCCGGTATGGGAAAAGTAATTGTAGAAGAATTTGTTAAAGCCGGCGCCTGGGTGGTGGCTGTCGCCAGAAGAAAAGAGAGACTGGAAGCTCTGTCAGCATCGCTGTCCGGTGCGGCAGGAAAGATCGTTCCTTTTGTAGGGGATGTATCCAAGGGCGAGGATTGTGAAGCCATGATCGACGCCTGCGTAAAGGAATTTGGAAAGCTGGACGTGCTGGTCAATAACGCCGGTGTTATGGACGACATGGCAACCGTGGCCGAATGCACCGATGAAAAATACAACTATGTAATGGGTATCAACGTATACGGCCCTCTGGCTGCCATGAGAAAGGCAGTGCAGGTGTTCCTGACGCAGGGCAATGGCGGCAATATTATCACGGTTTCTTCTGTCGGCGCACAGCATCAGGCCGCAGGGGCTATCTACGGCGCGTCTAAGGCGGCTGTAAATGCCATCTGCCGTCATACGGCATTCGTATATCGCAACGAGAAGATTCGCTGTAATATCATTGCGCCCGGCGGAATCAATACGGAAATTGGCACTTCCATGGGTATGCCTAACATGGACGGCTTTGAGCGCATTAAGCCGGTACAGGCCATGATGCCCGGCGTAGGCGAAGGTATGGATATCGCCAACGCCGCTATGTTCCTGGCAAGTGATGATTCCGCTTTCATCAGCGGCCAAATTCTTGCAGTGGACGGCGGCTGGACAGCATTCTAAGCAGCATCATACAGACAAGGATACTTGCATTGCGCACGATGATCGATACCGGCAAAAAATGAGTTGATCTTCACGGGAGGAACCGAGCAGGGGGAATCGGTTCCTTCCGTTTATTATGCCGCGCTTGCAATTCGCGCTGTGGCCGTGGACGACAAGCGTTACTGCTGTACCTTTGGATTTACGAATTGCCCGTGCGTCTCGGCTTTGTTTCCGTATTGGAAGTATGCTGACTTAAACAAATTTCATGCATTTGCGCCACGAACCATCTGCCAATGAAAACATGATTACGCACAAGTGGAGCCGGAACGCGGTGGCGGCGAGGAATCCCGGGGCAGTGTAAAAAGCGTTAACCGCGTGTGCTGCGCCTGCACAATAGCTTGGCGCCGGAACAGATGATGAAGCAGCCCACAAGAACATTCAGCAGCTTCATGCAAACGGTTTTTATTGCAGCCCTATACGCTCAGGCGCTTGCGGACGGTATAAGGTTTACAAGCGCAGCAAAAACAGATACTATAAATGAAGGAGAACGCTTAATTCCGATTGCCGGGCAGTAAGGAGAACGAATGCCATGAAGCTGCATTACAAAAAGATGATCGCGCCAATCGTTATCAGTATTCTCGTGATATGCTATTGTGTGTTATACGGCATATTGATCTTTGCCATGGAAATGCCGGCATGGGTGAAAATTGCCGGCGGGGTTATTATGGTGGGTTTAATCGGAACAATGATTTTTGTTCTGATGGAAAGAATGAAGGAAATAAGAAAGGGTGAGGAAGATGATCTTAGTCAATACTGATTACATCTCCGGCAAAAACTTTGAAATGTTAGGGCTGGTAAAGGGCAGCACAATACAGTCGAAGAACATCGGCAGAGACATCACGCAATCGTTCAAAACCTTGGTCGGCGGGGAGCTTAAGGCGTATAACGAAATGATGAACGAGGCCAGAGCCATTGCAACAAAGCGTATGGCTGAGGAAGCTGAAAGCTTGGGCGCGGACGCGATTGTCAACATTCGCTATTCTTCGGCCGCCGTTATGCAGGGCGCCGCAGAGGTGATCGCCTACGGTACGGCGGTAAGGTTCATTTAACTTAAACAGGGGGAATGAGGATTCTATGCATATTACTGATGACATTCGTTATGTTGGCGTTAACGACCATGAGATAGATCTGTTTGAGGGGCAATACGTCGTTCCCAACGGCATGGCATACAACTCGTATGTGATCTTGGATGAAAAGACGGCGGTCATGGATACGGTGAGCGAGCACTTTACGCAGCCGTGGCTGGATAATATCAAAACCGAGCTTGCGGGACGCGCGCCGGATTACCTGATCGTTCAGCATATGGAGCCGGATCATTCGGCAAACATCGGCGCGTTTATGCGCGCGTATCCCGACGCCAGGATCGTGGCTTCCGACAGGGCTTTTGCCATGATGAAGAACTTTTACGGAACGGATTATCCACAGCGAAGGGTCGTTGTGGGCGAAGGCGATACCCTGACCCTTGGCAGGCATATTTTGACATTTATATCGGCTGCGATGGTGCATTGGCCGGAAGTGACAGTTACATACGACAGCTTTGATAAGGTGTTGTTCTCCGCGGACGCCTTTGGAAAGTTCGGCGCATTGGACGTCCGGGAGGACTGGGCGTGCGAAGCGAGGCGCTATTACATTGGAATCGTGGGTAAATATGGCGTACAGGTGCAGGCTCTTTTGAAAAAAGCAGCAGGCTTGGCTATAGAAAAAATATGCCCGCTGCATGGCCCTGTCCTCACAGACGATCTTTCGTATTATGTCGGCCTTTATAACACATGGTCCTCTTACGGGGTGGAAAGCGACGGTATCGTGATCGCCTATACTTCGGTTTACGGCAATACCAAAAAAGCGGTGGAGCTGCTTGCAAAACGCCTGCAAGAGAAGGGCTGCGCAAAGGTAACGGTGAACGATCTGGCTCGCTGCGATATGGCGGAAGCGGTGGAGGATGCTTTCCGTTACGGCAAGCTGGTGCTGGCGACCACGACCTACAACGGGGACATCTTCCCGTTTATGCGTACATTTATCGAAAGCTTGGTGGAACGCAATTACCAGAACCGTACCGTTGCTTTGTTGGAAAACGGAAGCTGGGGACCCATAGCCGCCAAGGTGATGAGGGGAATGTTTGAGAAAAGCAAGAATATCGCCTTTGCGGAAACGGTGGTTACGGTAAGGTCTGCGCTTAGCACCCAAAGCGATCGGCAGGTGGAGGAGCTGGCGGAGGAGCTGTGCCGAAAAGAGTGATGGGAAGCATGCGCCCGGGAGGGCAGCTTGCCGTTGCCCGATAGGCAGGTAACGGATCAAGTGCAAGCTGCTTTGCTTTGAAGCAAGGCGCGCACAACCGTTCCCACATCCCCGTCCACGCAAACGGCGCGTTCATCGAGCTCCCGCGGCACGACCGCTTCGCCCATATTGATGCAGGCGTAGGTCGCGTTTGGGTTTTGCCCGGTCATTTTCCGGAAGGGATATTTAATGATGGCAGGGGTGTTTTTGCCAACGCCCAGCTCCAGAAAAAGCGTCCGCAGACCCTCATGCCGACGCAGAAATTCCGCATATCGCAGGGATGCTTCATGCCAGCCCTCGTCCTCCACAAAGGTATGGTCACAGCGGAGGTTCATGGTCATGGGCTTTCCACATACGGGGCAGCGCGGTATCAGCGCCGGGGGGATGCGCATATCCTTTTGTTCCTTCAGCATGCGGCGCACCGCTTCTTCGTTGTCATAGGTTTTCTGATGGCAAGGCTCGCTGCATTGCCACAGGCCGTAATCCCCCTGCGTATAAAACAGGCGCCCTTTATCAAACCCGGCTTTTTGAAAGCAATGGTCCACATTGGTGGTGATCACAAAATAGTCCTTGCGATCGATCAAATCCAGCAGATCATCGTAAACCGGCTTCGGTGCGGGAACATAGCGATTCAAATAGATATGACGGCTCCAGTACGCCCAATACGTTTCCAACGTATCATAGGGATAGAAACCGGCGGTGTACATATCCTTGAAATGATACTTTTCTATAAAGTCGGCAAAATTGCGTTCAAACCTTTCGCCGGAATAAATAAAGCCCGCGGAAGCCGAAAGCCCTGCACCCGCGCCGACTACTACGGCGTCCGCATGATCAAGCGCTTTTTTCACCCGTTCAACCTGTTCCGTCCGTGTCATGACCTACCTCTTTTCAATTGCCCCTGCGGGGCATATTTCCGCACATCGCCCACAATGCAGGCAATGAGACCCGTCAATCACATTCACGCGCCTTGCCGCGTACCGTAACGGATTGTTTCACGGTCGGGCTTGTTTTTCCCGTCCGCTGTCACTATACTAACCCCATAGATGCGGGCTGTAAAGTAAGCGCAATTAAGAAAATCCATTTTTGCATGCAGGAAGTGTATGACCATCATGAAAAAGTATCGATAATAAGAAAGTCAACGCGTTGTGGAGCGGCGCAGCTATCACCATAGAGCAGGGCGGCGATCGCATCGATTACAACAGCAATAATAGGGTGTTTTCATCCACCGAAACATTTATTGCCGAGATTACAAAGGCCCATAGGGACTATCCATTCCAGCCGCTGCATTAGGCTTCCATCAGTATTTCTGCGCTTTACGTCAGACGTGTGCGATCTATCCCTGCTCTGTTTCTGCATGAAGCCCGGCTTGCTCCATGCAGATTTTTTCGTTTTCTGCTTATGCTGTAAATAGCGAACAGAAGGAGCGTGCGAGATTGTATGTCCAACACCAAGCTGCAAGCCTATGAAAACCGCAAAATCCGCACCGTATGGGATGAAGAACGCGAGGAATGGTTCTTTTCCGTCGTGGATGTGGTCGGCGTGCTGACGGATAGCGCTGACTATCAGGCGGCAAGAAATTATTGGAAGGTCACAAAAAAGCGCTTAAAAGATGAGGGAAATGAAACGGTTACAAATTGTAACCAGTTGAAAATGCCTGCCGAGGACGGCAAGATGCGAAAAACCGACGCCGCCGACACGGAGCAGCTTCTACGCATCATCCAGTCCATCCCTTCGCCCAAGGCCGAACCCTTCAAGCTGTGGCTGGCACAGGTCGGGCGGGAGCGCATAGAGGAAACCACCGATCCCGAACTCGCCATTGACCGCGCGCTGGAAACCTACCTCAAAAAAGGGTATTCGCCCGACTGGATACACCAACGCCTGCTCGCCATTCGCGTGCGCAAGGAGCTGACCGACGAATGGGACGCGCACGGTGTGGAAAAGGGCGCGGAGTACGCCATCCTCACCGACGAGATCAGCAAGGCTTGGGCGGGTATGACCACACGCCAGTACAAGAATTACAAGGGCTTGAAAAAATAGAATCTGCGGGACAATATGAGTACCCTTGAACTTGTGCTCAATATGCTTGCAGAAGCAACCACAACGGAAATGACCAAGGAGCACGATCCCATCGGCTTGCAGGAGAACCGCGAGATCGCCAAGCGAGGCGGACAGGTCGCGGGGCAAGCCCGACGCGCGATCGAAGCGGATACGGGCAAACCCGTCGTATCCCCGCAGAACGCCATCGATTTTACGCGCTTGATCGAGAGCGTGAACGAGCACGATTCGCACTGACGCCCGCGAACCGCTGTTGGACACGTTGCATATTGCGATACAATATAGTACAATATGTATAAAGGGAGGCGAGATATATGGCAAGAACATCAAATGTATCTGCGCGGGTCGAACCCAGCGTCAAGCTGCGTGCCGAGGCGGTATTGGATCGGCTTGGCATGCCTATGTCCAATGCGATAGAGCTGTTTTTGCGTCAGGTTGCCATGCAGGGCGGGCTACCCTTTGAGGTAAAGCTGCCGCTAGCGTACGAAGCCTTAACGCAGGATGAGTTCGACGCGGCCATGGAAAAGGGGTTGGCCGACGTGAAGGCGGGCAGGCTCATCCCTGCGGAGGAGGTCGGAAAAAGGCTGCACAGAGGCCGAGACGCATGACCTTTCGCGTATTCTATTCAGAACAAGCGGAGCAGGATTTGATGGACATATACTTTTATGTCGCCTGTTCCCTGTTTGCACCGCAGGCGGCGGACAAGCTGCAAGCGAGCATCCACGCGTCGATCATGAAGCTGGACACACTGCCGCTGCGGTATCCGCGCTGTGCGCATGAATCATGGGCGAGCATGGGCGTGCGCGTCATGCCTGTGGAAAGCTATCTCGTGTTCTATCTGCCGGACGAATCCGAAAGCACAGTGGCGATCCTTCGCATTATGTATGCGAAGCGCGACATCGCAACGCAGATCATACCGATAGCCTAAGAAGCGGCACAGGGAAAACCCCTGCCGCTTTCCTTTTTATCCAAGGGTACGACCCCCTATCCGAAACCCCAAATTATATACAATTATTTTTGTCACAAAACACACCGTTTTTCCGTTGTACATGTATAAGGAAAAAGAAGGGAGCTGAAACGCTATATGAAGAAGATTTTTTGTATCCTGCTTGTTCTGCTGATGCTCACGAGCATGGGCGGCTGTCAGGTCGTGAACGCAGCTACGCCCGCCGCAGAAGCGGAACAGAAGAATGACGCACCCGCCGCGGAGCCGGAGGCCGCAGAACCCGCGCCCACCGCGCAGCCTGTCCTCATTCCCATGGAGGAAGTGGTGGAGGAGAAGCCGTATGGCAGCATCAACAGCGACGCGGAGGCCGAGCGCATTGGCCGCAAGCATTTTGCCGAGGCGTGGCCGGGCAAGGAGTTTGACCCCAAATATGATATTGAGCCGTACCGCTACGCCTGTGAGATGCGCCTTGACGACATATGCTTTGACTTTGACAAGGAGAACATCCCCATACTGGATATTGCGCCATATAATATGCATGCGGGCGAGCATGGCACAAGCGACATGACGCAGTTCATGACCAATAAGCAGCTCGTAGAAAAGCTGGGTTATGATAAAGTAACAAAGTATGCGGATTTAGCAGGAGCTTTATTGGATAATTACACCATGTACGACCCCGATTACCCTGTGGAAAAGCGCAAGGCGGATTTTGCCGAATGTGCAACGTCGGAGCTTGCGGAGGTCCTCGCCAACCGCACCCGCACGTCCAGTAAAGCGGCATGGTTCAAGCAGGATACTTGTACATTTTGGTATCCTACTTATGTCTACAGGGCGTCTGACGGCTGGCTGCGGGCGAGGATGCAAATAGCGATCATCCTGCGGAATGCGTCCGACGCCTTCTTTGCGGAACATCCCGACCAAAGGGAAACTGTAGGAAGATGGCATATCCATACATTCGAGGTAGCCATGCAGCTTGACGATAACGAAAAGATTGCGGAATACGCGGTTTTTGAGTTAGGCGTGGGCATGGAGGCTTATCCCGATGAAGCAGAGCGGTTGGATGATTTCTTCAACAGTTAAGATTCGACTACAAAGAAAAAAGAGGATGCAGCATTGCATCTTCTGATCGAGAGCGTGAACAACGCGAAGTAAGGCAAATGACCCCCTATCCGAAACCCCAAATTATATACAATTATTTTTGTCACAAAACACAC
>JAUNJX010000004.1:22840-83442 GCA_030533005.1 Clostridia bacterium
AGCCGTATGGCAGCATCAACAGCGACGCGGAGGCCGAGCGCATTGGCCGCAAGCACTTTGCCGAGGCGTGGCCGGGCAAGGAGTTTGACCCCAAATACGATATTGAGCCGTATCGCTACGCATGTGAGATGCGCCTTGACGATATTTACCTTGATGTCGTCAAGACAAGCATACCAATATTGGATATTGCGCCATATAACATGCATGCGGGTGAGCATGGCACAAGCGATATGACGCAATTCAAAACCAACAGACAGCTCGCGGGTGAATTGAGCTTTGAAAAGCTGAACAATTACGCAGAAATAGCCGGAATGTTTGTAGACAACTACACCATGTACGACCCCGAATATCCCGTTGAGAAGCGCAAGGCGGACTTTTCCAAATGGACAACGCCGGAGCTTGCGGAGATCCTCGCCAACCGCACCCGCACATCCAGCGATAAGGCTTGGTTCAAGCAGGATACTTGTACGTTTTATTCTGGCCCCTACGTCTACAGGGCGTCTGACGGCTGGCTGCGGGCAAGAGTGCAGATGGCGATCATCCTGCGGGATGCGTCCGACGCTTTCTTTGCGGAGCATCCCGACCAAAGGGAGGCTGTAGGAAGATGGCATATCCATACATATGAGGTAGCCATGCAGCTTGACGATAACGAAAAGATCGCAGAATACGCGGTTTTTGAGTTAGGAACGGCATATGAAGCTTCACCCGACGAAACAAAACGGTTGGATGATTTCTTCAACAGTTAAGATACGACAACAAAGAAAAAAGAGGATGCAGCATTGCATCTTCTGATCGAGAGCGTGAACAACGCGAAGTAAGGCAAATGACCCCCTATCCGAAACCCCAAATTATATACAATTATTTTTGTCACAAAACACACCGTTTTTCCGTTGTACATGTATAAGGAAAAAGAAGGGAGCTGAAACGCTATATGAAGAAGATTTTTTGTATCCTGCTTGTTCTGCTGATGCTCACGAGCATGGGCGGCTGTCAGGTATTCAACGAGGCGCTGATCGGCGCGGGCTTGGCAGAGCAGCCGAGCGACACCAGCGGCTTTGACGAGATGCAGGCCGCGCGCGCAGAACAGGAGAAAAAGGACGTCGAGGCTGCGGAAAAAGCCAAGGCCGAGGCTGCCGCACTTATCCCCATGGAGGAAGTCAAGGAGGAGGAGCCGGAGGAAAAGGGCGCGCATAAGAATACGGACGCCGAGATTTCAAGGATCGCAACGCCCTACGGCGCAAAGTATTTCGACGGCGGCTATCAGACGGCGGTGCATAAGCCGTTCTTCCTGTATGCCAAGACGCCCACCAAGGCCGATTTCACGGATGCGGGACCAATCGAGGACTTTTACGCGCTGATTCCCTACAACATGTTCATCGACGATATGGGCGACAGCCCGTCGCAGTTCCTTACCAACAAGGAGCTTGTTGCGGAATACGGCGCGCTGAAAACGGAAGAAATAGCAGAAAAGGCGTCTATTTTTGCGATGTACGCTTGCTCCAATTTTCCACGAGAAATGCAGGTCGAGACGCTGGAAAAGCAGTACCTTGAAAGTGGTTTGCCTGCGGAAAAGGCAAGACAATACGCGGAGGATCGTGTTGCTTACTATACGAATAACAAGCACTTTCTGGACGATTCTGCTGGATGGTATAAATCGCAGATATACAAGGCTGCGGATGGAAAACTGCGTGCGCGAATTGCCCTGTATCAAGTGGTGCGAGAAGCGGACGACGCCTATTTGCAGGATATCAATTTATCGCGTGATATGCTCAATGTATGGACGCAGATACCCGCCGAGGTCGTGATCTCCGTGGACGAACAGCAGAACATCACGGATATGGTGATGCTGTTCCTTGGCGACAGGCAGGTATGCCCAGACGAAGTGCAGAAATCGCTTGAAAAAAACTGCGAACCATATTAAAGCATAACCGTACATAAGAACAACCTAAAAGAACGGGCAACCGTTCTTTTTTCTATGAAAGGAGAAGCGCATGAAAACTTCAAGAAAATGGATCGTCACGCTTTTATTAGCTGCATTCTTGCTGTGCGGCATCTCAGACGCCTTTGCAAGAGGAAACCCCAGTTACGCTGGCACAGGCTGGTATCCGGGGAAAACGGCCACTGTCAGCAACGGGGTCACTTACAACATTGGCTACGGCGGCGGCAGCACCTATGCGCGTGAAACGACATGGGAGTTCCCCGAAAACAGCGCCAGCGGCACGAGAGCAAAGAAGTGGTATGTGCCCGTATGGTGGCCGGATGGCAGCGAGTACACCTTCCTCGTCGCGGCCAAGGGCGCGATCACGCCGGGCGGCGAGATCACGGCGGCCAAGGCGTACACCATCAGCATCGACGATAATATGTATACGGACGATTACACCAAGAACTAAGCGCATTGCGCTTTCTTACGACGATTGCGCCGCCGCGGGTATCGGCCTGCGGCGGCGCTGTATTGGACGAAAGACTATCATTTGGAAGGGAGCAGGACACGATATGAAAAAGATGATTTGCGTGCTTTTTGCGCTTCTGCTGACGGCAAGCATGGGCGGCTGTCAGGTCATGGACGAGGCGCTTGTGGAAAGTTCTCGACATATATTGATAAATTATTAACAAAATATCCTCTGTTCTCTTGACTTTACCGCCGGGGCTTCGTAAGATAGACATAACACGGTATGATTCGACATCGCAAAGGCAAACAATCAAGCAAGGAAAGTGCGGATGACTATGCAAAGGGAAAAAGCTGCGTGGCTGGTATTGGCGCTGATTGCCATGGGCGCTGGGTTGCTGTTGGGCTTTACCAACGCCGTGACGGCGGACGTGATCGCGCAGCGCGCACTGGATGCGGCGGAGCAGGCGCGGCGGGAGGTCTTTCCCGCGGCGCAAGCGTTTGTCGAGCTTCCGCCCTGCGACGCGGTGCAGGATAGCTTTTGCGCGATGCAAGGCGAACAGTGCATAGGCTATGTGTGCACGCTAAGCGTTCAGGGCTACGGCGGCCCCATCGAGGTGGTCGTGGGCTTAGACGCGGCGGGCGCGCTTACGGGCATTTCCGTCGGCGGCAGCCGATTCGCCGAAACCGCAGGGCTGGGCGCGAACACCAGGTCGCCCGCCTTTACGGGGCAGTTTGCGGGGCTTGTGCCGCCGCTGACCGTCAAAAAGGATGTGGACGCGGTGACGGGCGCCACGATCAGCTCTACGGCCGTAGTAAACGCCGTCAATGCGGCGGCAGCGTATGTAGCGGGTCTTGATCAATAGAGAAAAGGGGCACGGCTTTTGGCAAAGAATACCTTCCGTGGGGGCGTGTTCCCCATGAAAAAGATAAAGAACGCGCACGAGGGCAAGGGGCCCACAAGGGAACAGCCCACGCGCGCTTACAGCCCCGCGCGGGTGGTCATACCCGTGCAGCTGCACCTTGGCGCGCCCAGCGAACCCTGCGTCAAGGCGGGCGAGCGGGTCAGGCTGGGGCAGGTCGTGGCGACGCCTATGGGTGGCCTTGGCTTGCCCGTGCACGCGAGCGTTTCGGGTACGGTCACGGCCATAGAGGATCGCATCCAGTTTGGCGGGCTGCCCGTGCGCTGCATCGTCATCGAGAACGACGGGCTGGACGAATGGGTCGAGCTTACCCCCTTGGGCGACGTGGAAACCGTCCCGGCGGAGAGCATCATCCCCGCCATACGGGACGCCGGCATATGCGGCATGGGCGGGGCGACCTTCCCCACGCACGCCAAGCTCACCATCCCCGAAGGGAAGCATTGCGACACGGTGATCGTCAACGGCGCGGAGTGCGAAACGCACCTGACGTCGGATTTCCGGCTGATGCTGGAGCAGCCCTTGCGCATCGTGGACGGCCTGCGCGCCGTCATGCGGGCGCTGGGCGTAGAACGTGGCGTGATCGCGGTGGAGGATAACAAGCCGGAGGCCGTCGCGGCGCTTATGGCGTGCGCGGAGGGGCGCGCGGGCGTTTCTGTGGTCGTGATGCCCACTAAATACCCGCAGGGCAGCGAAAAGCAGCTCATCAAGGCGGTCACGGATCGGGAGGTGCCGGCCTTCAAGCTGCCCATCGACGTGCATACGGTGGTCGTAAACGTCGCAACCGCCGCGGCCATTGCGGACGCGGTGACGCTGGGGAAGCCCCTAGTCGAGCGCATCACCACCGTGACGGGCTGCGTAAGAGAGCCCGGCAACCTGCTGCTTCGCATCGGCACGCTGTTTCAAGACGCGATCAACGCCTGCGGCGGCTACAGCCAGCAGCCGGGCAAGATCATCGCGGGCGGCGCCATGACGGGCATCTGCGCGCCGGACGATCAGGTATCCGTAGGCAAGGGAAGCGGCGGGATACTCGTCATGAACGTGCGGGAGGCAAAGACGGATCAGGAGCAGCCCTGCATCCGCTGCGCGCGCTGCGCGGAGGTCTGCCCCATCGGCCTTGACCCCTTTTTGATCAAATATTACTGCGACCACGAGGATTATGACGGCGCGGAAGAGCATCATGTCATGGAGTGCATGATGTGCGGGTGCTGCGCCTACATCTGCCCCTCGCGGCGATGGCTCACCACCTCCTTCCGCACGGCGCGGCAGGTCATTTCGGCAAGGCGAAGGGAGGAAAAGTAATGGCACAGGAAAAGAAGCTGCGCTTATCCACCGCGCCGCACATCCACTGCAAGCAAAGCGCGCAGACCATCATGTTGGACGTGATTTTGGCGCTTCTGCCCTGCGCGATCATCGGCGTGATCTACTTTGGCAAAAACGCCGCGCGCATTTTGGTATTGACCACCCTCTCCGCCGTGTTTGCGGAATATTTCTCGCAAAAGGTCGCCCAAAAGCCCGTGCGCATCCGCGACCTTTCCGCCGTGGTGACGGGGCTGATCCTCGGCTTGAACCTGCCGCCCACGGCTCCTTGGTGGCTGTGCGTGGTGGGCAGCGTCATCGCCATCGTCGTGGTCAAGCAGCTCTTTGGGGGCATCGGCCACAACTTCATGAATCCCGCCATGGCGGCGCGCGCCATACTGCTTACAAGCTGGCCCGTGCGCATGACGAGCTTCGTATATCCGCAGCTGTTTTCCCAAGGCGTGGACACGGTATCCTTTGCGACCCCGTTACAGGGTGGCAGCGCCACGCTTTTTGACCTTTTGATCGGCAACGTTCCGGGCTGCATCGGCGAGGTGTGCAAGCTTGCCATCCTCCTTGGCGCTGCCTACCTGCTCCTTCGCGGCGTGATACGGTGGTATATCCCCGTTTGCTTTGTGGCAAGCTACCTGCTTTTTGCGCGGCTTTTCGGGGCGGACGCGATTGCGGGCGTGCTTTCGGGCGGCCTGCTCTTTGGCGCGGTGTTTATGGCGACGGATTACACCACCACCCCCATGACCGCGCGGGGGCAGATGCTCTTTGGCGCAGGCTGCGGGTTTTTGGTGGCGCTCATCCGCTCGTTCGGCACCTATCCCGAGGGCGTGACCTACGCGATCCTTTTGATGAACGTCGCCACACCGCTCATCGACAAGTATGTAAAGGTGCGCATGTACGGGGAAAGGGGGCGCGCGGCATGAACAAGAAAAGCCTTCGCAGCGTATTTCTAAACGGCGTATTGACGGAAAACCCCACCTTCCGGCTGGTGCTGGGGACGTGCCCCACGCTCGCGGTGACGACCAGCGCAAAAAACGGCGTGGGCATGGGGCTCGCCGCGACCTTCGTGCTCATCGGCTCCAACGCCGTGATAGCGCTGCTTCGCAGCCTCATTCCCGCGAAAGTCCGCATACCCGCCTATATCGTTATCATCTGCACGTTTGTGACGGTTGTGCAGATGCTGATGCAGGCATATGTGCCGGAGCTGTACGAAAGCCTTGGCATGTTCATCCCCTTGATCGTGGTGAACTGCATCATTCTCGCCCGGGCCGAAGCGTTTGCGAGTAAAAACGGCGTGCTCCTGTCCATGGCGGACGGCTTGGGCATGGGCTTGGGCTTTACCGCCGCCATCACGCTGATCGGCTGCATACGGGAGCTGATCGGCGCGGGCACGGTGTTCGGCCTCCCCGTCATGGGGCCAAGCTACGAGCCCATGATGATCATGATCCTGGCGCCCGGCGGCTTTATCGTGTTCGGGAGCCTGTTGGGGCTCGCCAATTTCATCACGTCCTACCGGGAAGAAAAGCGCATGCTTAGAGAGGAGGCGGAGCAATGAACGAGCTATCCCGCATTTTGCTTTTTATGCTTAGCTGCGTGTTGAGCCACAACTTCATCTTCGCCCGCTTCCTAGGCTGCTGCTCCTTCCTTGGCGTTTCCAGCAAGGTGGAAACGGCGGCGGGCATGGGGCTTGCGGTGACGTTTGTGATGGGTCTTGCGTCGCTGTTTACATGGGTCGTGTATCATGGGGTGCTCGTGCCGCTGGGCTTGGAGTATCTAAGCACGCTAAGCTTCGTGCTGTTGATCGCAAGCCTTGTGCAGCTTGTGGAGATGTACATCAAAAAGAGCAGCCCCTCGCTGTACAAATCCCTTGGCATTTATCTTCCGCTCATCACCACCAACTGCGCGGTGCTGGGCGTGGCCATACTCAACGTGAATAACGACTATAATCTCCTCTACGCGGTGCTCAATGGCGTATTCGGCGCGCTGGGCTTTTTGCTGGCCATCGTTTTGATGGCGGGCGTGCGGGAGCGGCTGGAGGTCGCGGATATACCGAAACCCCTTCGCGGCTTTCCGATCTCGCTGATCATCGCGGGGCTGATGAGCGTGGCGTTTATGGGATTTTCGGGGCTGGGAGGCTGATAGGATGAATTGGTTGCCCGTATTCCTCGCCTTTGGCGTGATCGGCGCGCTGGGGACGCTGTGCGGCGTGATGCTCACGGCGGCGGATAAGAAATTTGCGGTGCAAAGCGACGAACGCTGGCAGCAGGTGCGGCAGGCGCTGGGCGGCGCGAATTGCGGCGCGTGCGGCTATTCCGGCTGCAATGCGTACGCGGAGGCCATCGTGGCGGGCAAGGCGCGCATCTACGCCTGCCCTTCCGCCAATACCGAGGCGATCGCCGCGGCGATGGGGATGCAGCTTGAGTCCCCCATCCCCATGAAGGCCTATGTGCGCTGCCAGGGAAACCGGGGCAACACCAAGGAACGCTACATCTACGATGGTTACCAAAGCTGCGTGACCGCCGCCACCATGGCGGGCGGCCCCAAGATGTGCTGCTATGCCTGCTTGGGTCTTGGCGATTGCGAAAAGGTGTGCCCCTTTGGCGCGATCTCCATCCAGAACGGCGTGGCCGTGGTGGACGAGTTTCGCTGCGTGGGCTGCGGCAACTGCGCGCGTTACTGCCCGCGCCACGCGATCGAATTAAAGCCCGCCGCCTCCAAGGTATACGTCAAGTGCAACAACGGCACGCTGGGCCGCACCACGCGCGCGCACTGCATCAAGTCCTGCATAGGCTGCGGCGCGTGCGCAAAAAAATGCCCCCAGCAGGCCATCGAGATCAAAAACGGCCATGCGGTGGTGGATTATAGCAGGTGCGACGATTGCTTGGCGTGCTTGAGCGTCTGCCCCAGCTGGTGCATCGTCACGGAGCAGGATTGGAGGTAGCATGCAGCAAACGGGTCAGGTGATCGCCGTAGAGAACGGCACGGCGACGGTGCGCATCCAGCGCTGTGAAGCGTGCGAGCACTGCGGCGCGTGCTTCCGCATCGGCGAAAAGGAAGCGGATATTTTGCTCCATAACCCCGTGGGCGCGCGCGTGGGCGACTATGTTGCGATCCATATGCGCCCGCAAAACGTGCTTTTGGCAAGCGCCATCGCCTACGGGATACCGCTGTGCGCGCTGCTGATCGGCGTGCTGCTGGGCTCCCTTTGGGGGGACGTTTACACGGCGCTTGGCGGCGTCCTCTTTCCTGCCGCCGCGTTCTTCCTTCTTCGCGCGCTGGAGCCGCGCCTTGCGAAAAACCGCACGCTGCTGCCCGCGATCACCCGCATCCTCCCGCCGCCTGCCATAATAGACGCGGAGCGCGCGTAGTGCTGTAGCAGAACGGCCTTTCCCAAAGCGGCTTGCCCAAATAGATCGAAAGGAACGCAACCATGCAGATACGACACGCAACAGAAGCGGACATTCCCCGGATGATGGAAATCTACGCATACGCCAGACGCTTTATGGCGGCGCATGGCAATCCAAGGCAATGGGGCGCTACGAGCTGGCCGCCCGAGGCCTTGATCCGTTCCGACGTCGCAGACGGAAAAAGCTATCTATGCGTTCATGAAGATCATATTGTGGGCGTATTTTTCTATAATTTCGGCGAGGATATAGAGCCAACCTATCGGGAAATACGGGATGGCGCATGGCTGGACGACAGCCCTTACGGCGTCATTCACCGTATCGCCGGCGACGGCTCTGTACGGGGCATCGGCAGCGCTTGCATAGACTGGGCGTTTCAACAATGCGGGCATTTGCGCATCGATACGCACAGCGATAATCAGATCATGCAAAAATTGCTGCGCAAAAAGGGATTTGCGCATTGCGGTACGATCTATGTTGTAGAGGATGACGATCCCAGATCGGCATTTGAGAAGGTGAGGCAAGAGTAGGCGCAGAATGCGCGATGCTGTTGGAGCATGCGCTATCGCCGCTTTCCCGCGATTCTCGCCAAGACCGTATCGATCAAGCGCATACGGCAGCTTCGCCGCACCATTATCCTTTTCCCTGATTCTCCCGTATCGTTTTTACGCCGCATCCCATCAGATAAAGCGCCACGATCACGGAGCCGATGCGATCCAGCCACCCCGTGACCTTCGCAAGCGGAAAGAGCGCGACGCTTAACAGCACCATGGTCACGCAGATATCCACCAACGCCTTTGCCCGGTAGAGCCTGCCCTGCACCGCAAGGATGGCGTTGCCGCTCTGCCGGCTCAGCTTCGTGTACCGAAGCCAGAATATCGTATTGGCGATGACGCCCAGCAGCGCAATGACGAGGCCGGGAATGACATTGCCTTTTTCCGCATTGCCTCCCAAAGCCGCGAGGAGCAGCATAACAGCGCCGCTTACGCACATCATCGCGCCGACGAACAGATTGGAACGATGCTCCAGCCGCGCCTTTCGCGCCTCGTCAACAGCGCCGTCCTTGTTCGTCGCCCTGTATACGATAAAGGCCACGATGATCGCCAAAAGCTCGGCGCTTCTGCGGAAAAAGTCCGCAAGCTGCGTTGCGCTTTTGCCCGCGAGCAGGCCTAGCCCCACGACCAGCGGCCCCGGCGCGCTCATGATGACCGACATGAGCAAGGTACGGCTGCCGGATTTCTTCTGCATCAAATGCCACCTCCCAGCAGGTACAGCAGCGGCAGCATCACGGCTGTCGCGGCAAAGGGACAGGTGATGGTATCCATGCCGTTGAGGGAATAGAGCTCAACCAGCGCCGTAACCGCCGCGGTCACCGCGGCAATCAGGACGAAGCTATACCAAGGCAGGCCGCCCCGAAGCAAAAGAATGGCTATGATACAAAGGAAGGAGACCGCAAACATGGCGAGGCTTCCCTCGACGCTCTTTCGTCCCTCGATATGCTTCCCCGTGAGCGCATGCCTGCCAAAGCGCTTGCCCACCAACGCCGCCGCGGCGTCGCCAAAGCCCCACGCATAAACGGCGGCAAGCACCAGCAGCTTATCACCGAACCAGCCCCAGCAGACGCATACGACCACCGCGAACATGCCGAAGACGATCAGCAGGCTGCTCTTGAGCTCGCCGCTTTTCCGCTCGGTCACAAACTGCGAGTATCCCTCTATCCGCTCCGCAAGGTGCAAAAAGGGATACACGGCCAAGGCAAATACAACCGCCGTCAGCGCGGCATGCCACCATGTCGAAAAGGCCAAGACCCATACCAGCAAGGAGCCCAACAGGATGAAATGCAGGCTCTTGCGGAACACCTCGTCCTCGATATATACATATTTGCGCAGCAGCAGCGCGCCGGAAGCGGCGACAAGAAAATAGAGGAGCACAGCGCCCATCCCGATCCATATTTCCCGCATCCTGTATCCTCGCTTTTTTAGCATGCCATTCGCCGGCTTTTCTACCAACAGTATAAGCGGTATGCCTGCCGCGGTCAATTCCGGGCGTGCACGCAGGCGATCGCAAAAGCGGGACGGATCGCGTCATGCAAAAAAGCACGGCGTGCGCATACATCAAACTGCTTTTGCGGCGCTTTTTGATTGACGAACGGGCGGCTTGCCTGTACTATAATCAAATAAGGCACACGGCGAAAGCGCGGCCTTGCGCAGCGTTTCAGCCGCAAATTGCTTACAACAGGAGCGTTATGATGCATTCTCTGCTTTGCCCATTTTCTTTTTCTTTGCCCACCGAAATCGAATACGGCTCCGGCTGTATCGACCTGCTGCCGGAAAAGCTGGCGTTTTACGGCGGTAAAAAGCCTTTGCTCGTTTCCGATCCCGGCGTTGCCAAGGCCGGGATACTGGGTAGGATAACCGCGCTTTTGCAGGGCGTTCCCTACGCCGTGTACGACAAGGTCGAAGCCAATCCCAAGGATCGCAACGCCGAAGAAGGCGCGCGTCTGGCGCGGGCGGAGGGCTGCGACTGCCTGATCGCCGTGGGCGGCGGCAGCCCCATTGACTGCGCCAAGTCCATCGGCGTGCTGCTGGCGCACGACGCGGCGCATATCAAGCCCTATGAAGGAAAAACCGCCGCGACCAAGCCGCTGCCGCTGTTTATCACCATTCCCACGACCGCCGGCACGGGCAGCGAGCTCACCTTCTCCTCCGTCATCACGGATACGGAAAACAAGTATAAAATGACGGTAAAAAGCCGCTATACGGCGGCGCGCCTCGCCATATGCGATCCGGAGCTGACGCTTTCCGTTCCGCCCGCCGTTACCGCCGCCACCGGCGTAGACGCGCTGACCCACGCCATCGAAGCCTACACCGCCAATTGTGCAGAGCCCATCAGCGACGCCGTCGCGCTATACGCTACGGAGCTTATTTACGGCAATCTTTTGAACGCCTATCAAAACGGCGGTGATCTGGCGGCACGCAGCGGCATGCTCATGGGCAGCATGCTCGCGGGCATCGCCTTCTCCCACTCGGACGTGGCGAGCGTGCACTGCGTGGCGGAATCCTTGGGCGGGCTTTACGATCTGCCCCATGGCGTATGCAACGCGATCTTTCTGCCCTACGTTATGGAATACAACATGGACTATTGCAGGGAACGCTATGCGCGTCTCGGCCGCGCCATGGGTCTGTCCTTCTCCTCCGCGGAGGAGGGCGCCACCGCCGCCGTGGATGCGGTAAAGCGCCTGTGTGCGGACGTGCAGCTCCCCTCGTTTAAGAGCTTGGGTATAGACACGGCGGATTTTGACGCGATCGCCCAAATGAGCGTTGCCAACATCTCCACGGCGTCCAACCCCCGTCCCATGGAAAAATCGGACTATCTGAACGTGCTGCGCAGCGCATACCACGGGTAGGCGCGTAAGCGAAGCAAGCCCCGCTCAAAAAAACATCAAAAAACGATCGTGGAGGCTGCATATGAAAAAGGTCAGGATCACGGTTTTAAAAACCACCTTGGATCAGGCGCTTGCAAATGAATATGGCGCGGAAGGCCTCACCGCCTGCCCCATGCTGAAGGCGGGGCAGGTATTCTATGCCGATTACGCCAAGCCCGAGGGTCTTTGCGACGAAGCGTGGAAGGCCATTTACCAGTATGTGTTCGCCCTTGCGCACGGCGCGGGCAGCGACGTATTCTATTACGGCGACTGGATCAAGACGCCGGGCGTGGCGATTTGCAGCTGCAACGACGGGCTGCGTCCCGTGATATTCAAGCTGGAGGCGACGGACGAAACGGCCGCCATCGATTACACGCCCGTAAGATAGAGCCTGATTGCGGTAAGGAGAGGGATATGGTCAATCAAAGCGACTTAACCCGCGACGCCTTTATGCTAAAGGGCGGCCTTGCGGAATGCGGCTATGACTGGTGGTGGCATTCCTTTACGGGGCATAACGCGGACACCGGCGAAGAAAAGAGCTTCTTCATCGAGTTTTTCACCTGCAACCCCGCGCTTGGCGAAGATGCGCCCGTGTTCGGCCAGCTTCCTGAAAACCAGATGAACGACAAGAAACCATCCTATCTCATGGTGAAGGCGGGCGCATGGGGCAAGGACGCGGCGCAGCTTCACCGCTTCTTCGGCTGGAAGCACGTTGACGTCGCCGACGGCGCGCCCTTTCATGTGCGCGCCGCGGACTGTTATCTTGACGAGCGCGCGACGCAAGGAAGCATACGCCTGTCCGCCGATACGGTCGCGGCGCACCCGGAATATATGTGCGACGCGGGCGAAATGTCATGGAACCTGCAAATCGACAAAAAAGTCGCCTATAACGTTGGCTACGGCGCGAGCAAGCCCTTGCGCGCAACCGAGGCGTTTGAAATGTTCTGGCATGCGGAGGGCATGAAAACCCTCTATTCCGGCGAGATCGTGTGGAATGGCGCGCGCTATGCCGTCACCCCGGAAACCTCCTACGGCTATGCCGATAAGAACTGGGGCAAGGGCTTCACAAGCCCTTGGGTATGGCTCTCGTCCAACAATCTTGTGAGCAGGCGCACTGGAAAAAAGCTCGCGGACAGCGTATTCAACATAGGCGGCGGCAGGCCGAAGATCGGGCATCTGGCGCTTTCGCGCAAGCTGCTTGCGGCCTTCTGGTATGAGGGGGAAAGCTATGAGTTCAACTTCTCCAAGTTCTGGACGCTGACCAGAACCGAGTTTGCCTGCCGCGAGACCGACGCGCAGGTGATCTGGCATGTGGAGCAGGAAACGCCCCTGCACCGTATGATAACGGACATCACATGCGAAAAGCGGGATATGCTGCTGGTCAATTATGAGGCTCCGGATGGAAGCAAGCGCCATAACCGCCTGTGGAACGGCGGCAACGGCGTGGGCACGGTCAAGCTGTATCGCGGGAGCACGCTCATAGACGAGGTGGACGCAAGGAATGTCGGCTGTGAATACGGCGAGTACGGAAAATAGACGGGCGCAGGATGGTTCCGGCGCTTTTGCTCTACAGCTTCATTGGACGCAGGGTGCGCTAGCGCAGATCCAATCTATACAACCTCTCTATGCTGGATTCTCCCAAAAACGTATCGATTTCGGACACGAATTGCCAGCCGTATTTCTCATATAACCCGATATGCTTTGTAAACAGAAATACCTCATTGCCGCTTAAGCTTTTTGCGGCATTGTTTTTTACGCTTTGCAGCAGGCTGCCGCCATACCCCATTTTCCTGTACGGCTTATCGATATACACATTGGCCAGCCAAGGATAAATATCCGGCCGCACGAACAGATCCTCCTGCGTAAACTGATACATCCCTATGATCTTGCCATCCAGAAACAATCCGTAGGTTTGGGGAAGCCGCTCCTCCCCCATGCTGTGCGCCATATAGCATTTTACCGCGTCAAAGCTGTAGCCTTCCTCCGCACCCCACCAATCGTACATCCATTGGGTGATTTGCCGTAACGTAGCCGCATCTGTTTTGCACATTCTGCTGATTGCCAAAGACACCTTTGCGCCCCCCATTCCCATTCCGCTTTGCCGCTTTTGATTGGTATGATACTACCGGGGACAACATAAGGCAAGGGCACGCCGACGCATCGGGCGGGTCGTCCCGTTTGCCCCCTCCGCAGCGCCTGATCGGGATTTCTCCATCCCGATCAGGTTCGGCGTCGAGGGCTTCTGCGAGGCGGTCGCGCAGGAGGTGGCGCAGTTCAACATCGGCATGACCATCGTGGAGCCGGGCGGCGCGAGAACGGAATTCCGCTACGGCAGCGCGAAGGTGGCGAGCCTGATGCCAGAATACGAATCCTGCCATAGCTTTCTCAATATGCTCAACCCTGCCAACGGCCTTGCCCCCGGCGACCCCAATCGGATGGCCGCCCGCATAATCGAAAGCGTGGACGTGAATCCCGCGCCGCTTCGCATGGTGCTGGGCTCTCAAGCGCTTGCCGCTACCATCACCCGCCTCAAGGAGCGGATTGCGGACTATGAAACGCAGACCGCGCTTGCCGCCTCCACGGATTTTCCCGCGGGCGAGTAACGCGTTCCCCGGCCTTGGAGCCGGCGCTTCCACTTAGACGATGCAACTGTTTTACCTTGGCATGCCGCCGGGGTTACAGAATAAGAAGTTTGCAGAAAAAAGAAAGGACGTCCTATGAAAAGTGTTTTATCTATGATCCTGACCTTCGCCACGCTGTTTGCGCTCTCCGCCTGCAGCAGCCCGAGCGCGGCGCCCGCGCCGGCTCCTGCGGAAAACAGCGCGCCTGTGCAAAGCGCCGCACCCGCACAAAGCGCCGCGCCTGAGGAAAACGCCGTTCCCGAGGAAAGCCCCGTGTACGTCCAAAGCGTCGAGCTGCCCGCCCAAAGCACGGAAGCGGCAGACGCGGGCAAGGTTTTGGTGGCCTACTTTTCCAAGACCGGCAACACCGAAGCGGTCGCCAACATGATCGCAGCCGCCACCGGCGGCACGCTGTTCAAGGTGGAAACCGTAACGCCTTATCCGGAGGACTATAACGAAACCGTGGATATCGCAAGGAACGAGCAGGATAACGACGCCCGTCCGGCGCTTTCCACCCATGTAGAGAACATGGCGGATTACGACGTCATCTATCTGGGCTATCCCAACTGGTGGGGCACCATGCCGCAGGCTATGTTCACCTTCTTGGAGGAATACGATTTTTCCGGCAAGACCATCGCCCCCTTCTGCACCCACGGCGGCAGCGCCCTTGGACGCAGCGAAGGCGACATCGCAGCCCTCGTGCCCGACGCGACGCTGCTCCCCGGCTTTGCCGTCAGCGGCTCCCGCGCGGCGGGCGCGCAGGCGGATGTGGAGGCATGGCTTGGCGGATTGGATATCGCCTAGACGCGCTGCGCATCGCTAACGCAGCAAATCAGCGGGGCTGCCTGCATGGACAGGCAGTCCCGCTTTGCCCTGCTTATCGCAATACTTCCCTGTATATTTCCAGATCCTTGTTCAGGAATACGTTGAATATCACCCGCATGGAAGGATGCTCCCGCTGGAACGCCTCCACCGTATCCACAGCGATTTGGGCGGCGATGGCATTGGGAAAATGAAACACGCCCGTAGAGATGCAGCAAAACGCGATGGCGCTTAGCCCCGTTTCCGCCGCCAGCGTCAAGCACGAACGATAGCAGTTTGCAAGCTCCGCCTTATGCCGCTCCGTCAGCCCGCCTTGCACGATGGGTCCCACCGTATGAAGGATATAACGGCAGGGCAGGTTATAGGCGGCGGTCAGCTTCGCCTGCCCCGTGGGCTCCGGATAGCCCTGCTGCTGCATCCGCTGTGCGCATTCGTTGCGAAGCTGCACGCCCGCAAAGGTATGAATGACGTTGTCGATGCAGCCGTGATTGGGACAGTAGCAGCCCGTCATGCCGGAATTGGCTGCGTTGACGATGGCGTCCGCGCGCAGCGTCGTGATATCGCCCTGCCAAAGATAGAGGTTGTCCCGGACGGGCTGCAAATCCTCTATATCCGTAATGCCCTTGGCCGCGATCTCGCCTTGCAGAAACGCGTCCTGCACCGCAAGAAAGGCTTCGCTTACCGCGCCGGGCTCGCGGACGTTCACCAGCGCCCGCAACAAGCGCCATTTTTCCGCATCGGACGCGGGTATGCAGCTATCCGGCGCAAGCGCGTGGATCAAAAATGCAAGCTGTTCGCTTCTTGTCATATGGTCGCCCCCTTACAAAGCCGTGCCGAAGCCGCGGGGATGGCTCGTAACGGCGCATCCCCGGCGCCTGCGGCAAAAAGCAGCGCTTTTATTCATTCTAACCCTTTCGGGCAGGTTTGTATATCTATAAAGCGGGAACAGCGCTTATCCGGCGCGACCCCGCGCGGGCACGCCGCGCGCCTTGTATCGCCCATACACCACGATGCTGCACAGGATCAGCGCAGCGCCGAGTACATGCGTCCATGCAAAGCCTTCGTGGAGAAACACCACGCCGAGGACGGAGGCCGTAAGCGGGTTGAACGCGCAAAACATGCCCGCCTTTTCCGCCGATGTGCGGCTTTGCGCAAGCGGCTGCAGGGTAAAGCCGAAGCCCGTGCAGACGATCGAAAGGTACAGGATGCAGCCCCATTCCGTCCGCGCAGCGGGGAGCTGCGGGCGTTCCAGCAGCATCGCCGCCGCCAAGCCCAGCAGGCCGATGACCCCCACCTGTATCACGCCCAAGGCCAGCGGATCATCGCTATGCGAAAACCGATCCGTGGCGATGATCGCCACCGCGTACAGCCCTGCCGCTAAGAGGCACAGCAGCTCGCCTGTGCGCAGCGCGAAGCCGCCGTCCCGTATCGTGAGCAGCCCCACGCCCGCGAGCGTGAGCGCGCCGCAAAGCAGAACGCGCGACCCGGGCGCCTTTTTGTGCAGCACCGCCTCAATAAAGGGCACAAACACGATAGCCGTGTTCTCAAGAAACGAGGCGGCGGCGCTGTCCGTTGTGCGCAGCCCCCCAAGCTCCGCTGCCATGACCGCAAAGAAGATCGTCCCCAATATAACGCCCCGCACCGCCGTATGCGGCGTTATACCCTTCAGCTTGCGGCCAAACAGGGCGAGCAGGAAGCGGATCGCAAGCAAGGTAAAGGCGCCCATGCTTTGCAAGCAGATCTTCGAGAACAAGTAGGACGAGCTGCGCGCCATGATGACCGCCGCCAGCAAAAGCTCATAATGTCTCGTTTCCAAAGCGCCGCATCCCTTCCTGCCCGCGGGAAACGGCGCTGCATTCGCCCCTTTTGCTATAGAAGATCCCTGCATGTCAGCTCCTGTGTATGCGCTTGAAATAGCACTGCATGGCTTCGCCTGTCGCCGCCTGATAGGCATGCTCCATGTACGCTGCGCAGCAAAGGGAGAAGCCCGCGATCGCAATGAGCATCGCCACGCCAAGCGGCCATGAGAATGCGTCTGCGCCAAGCCCCAAAGCCAGCGCGGACAGTACGGCGATCATCCAAAATGCGATTGCCCCGCCAACAAGCATGCCGGACAAATTATACTGCTTCATTTTGATACCTCCTATATGTTTTCTTGGTCTTGACATGATCATACAGCGGCGTTATCCTTGAGTAAATCGCTGATAAATCAACGTGTCGTTGACTTTTTGTCAACGATTGAAGGAGGGCAACGATGGATACGGAGAAGCTGCGCGCCTTTCTATGCGTTTTGCAGCACGGAACCATATCGGGCGCGGCGGAAACGCTGGGGTATACCACCTCCGGGATCAGCCGCCTCATCGCTTCCCTGGAAGCGGACGCGGGCTTTCCGCTTCTCAAAAGAAACCACAGCGGGGTGGCGCCGACGGAGGAATGCACGTCGCTTTTGCCCGCCATGGAGGATCTTGTCAGAAACGCGGAACGCTACGATCAGCTCACCGCCAAAGTTCGCGGCGTCGAGATGGGCACGGTAACGATCGGCACGGCCTACGGCGCTTATTACCGGCCGCTGTCAAGCATCATCGCCGGCTTTACCAAAGAGCATCCGGGCATCCGCGTGCAGATCGTGGAGGGCACCAGCAGCCAGCTGCGCGCCTTGCTGGACACGCACCACGCCGATATTTGCGTGATCAGCCACAGGCCGGGCGTCGCCCGCTGGATACCGCTTGTGCAGGACGAGCTTGTGGCGCTTGTCGCGCAGGATCACCCCGCCATAGCCGACGGCTGCTTTGCCGCCAGCCGCTTTTGCGAGGAGCCCTTTATCGAGCTCTACCCCGGGCGTGAAACGGACAACTCGCTGTTTTTTGAGGAGGCCGGCATAAAGCCAAACACCCGCTTTTCAACGTACGATGTGCATGCGGGCGTGGCGATGGTCGAAGCGGGTCTGGGCGTTACGCTTACAAACAGCCTTTGGGGAAAGAGCCTGACGGGGCGCGTTGTGGCGCTGCGCCTCGATCCGCCGGTAAGGATCGATATCGGTATCGCCACGCTCCCCCTTGCAACGCTCGCGCCCGCGGTAAAATGCTTTATCGCGTACGCCGAAAGCAGGCTGTGACGCGCCTTAAGGTGATATAAGCCTGAAAGACGAACTCGCTTATCCGCTCGCAATCCTTAGAATTTGGAAGCGTCATTCCGCTTAAATAAATGTTTTGCGCACGGGACAAAATCCGTGCCCGCAAACGATATTTTCCGCAAAAAGTATGCTATACTATTTTAGTATGAAGCAGTCAAAGCAGAAAAAAAGCAGCAGCCCCGTCCGCGTGCTCCCCATCGGCTTTGCCGTGATGATCGCGTTGGGCACGCTGCTTTTGATGTTGCCCGCCGCGTCCAAGGAGGGGGCGGGTCTGCCTTTTTTATCCGCTCTTTTTACCGCCACCAGCGCAAGCTGCGTGACCGGCCTTGTCGTGGTGGATACGGGCGCCTATTTTTCCACCTTCGGGCAGCTCGTCATCCTGCTTTTGATCCAGCTTGGCGGCCTTGGCTTTATGGCGGCGGCCTCCATCCTGTTCGTGCTCATCGGTAAGCGCATTTCGCTTAGCGAACGGCTTGCGCTGGCGGAGTCCTTCGGTGAAACCCAGTTGCAGGGCATTGTGCGGCTTGCCGTTTCCGCCGTGGCGGTAACGTTCGCCTGTGAGCTTCTGGGGGCGGCGCTGCTCTGCATCCGTTTCATCCCAGCCTACGGGGCGGGGCGCGGCGTCTATTACGCGATATTCCATGCGGTCTCCGCCTTTTGCAATGCAGGCTTTGACCTCTTGGGCGGCTACACCTCCTTTACGGGCTATGCCGGCGACCCGCTCGTGTGCGGCGTGCTCATGGCGCTGATCGTGACGGGATCGCTGGGCTTTGCCGTCATTTTGAACGCGGGGCGCAAGCGGCGCTTTAAGCGGCTGCGTCTGCACAGCAAGATCGTGCTGTGCGCAACCGCTGTGCTGCTGTTGGGCGGGGCGCTTTTGATCCTTTTGTTTGAATACCGCAATCCCGCGACGCTTGGCGCTTTGCCTTTTTCCCAAAAGCTCCTTGCGTCGCTGTTTCAGTCCGTCACCTTTCGCACTGCCGGCTTCAACACCATCGACCAGACGGCGCTGCGGGACGCCACCAAGCTGCTGGGCTGCGTGCTGATGCTCGTCGGCGGCGCGCCCGCGGGTACGGCGGGCGGCTTGAAGCTCACGACCTTTATCACGCTGCTTTGCGCGGTGCGCGCGCAGCTGCATGGCCGGCGCGACGTGGAGCTGTTTTGCCGCCGCATATCCGAAACGACGGTACGCCGCGCGCTGTGTATACTGACCATCGGCCTTTTGCTCGCTACGGCGGGTGTTATGGGCGTATCGTTGCTGGAGGATGGCAGCGGCTTCAGCTTCCTCGATCAAGCGTATGAGGTGATATCCGCGCTGTGCACGGTGGGCGTGAGCGTGGGCGTAACGGGGGCTGCATGCAGCGGCACACGCGTACTTTTGATCCTTTTGATGTTCGCCGGGCGCGTGGGCATGCTGACCATCGCCCTGTCGCTTACGGCGCAGCGCGACGACGAGGGCGTTCGCCTGCCCGAGGAAGAAATACTCTTAGGCTGACGCTGTATTTCGATGGATAGGAGGAATGATACATGGGTAAGCAGAGCTTTTTGGTGATCGGCATGGGCCGCTTTGGCAGAAGCACGGCGCGCACGCTCGCACAAATGGGCTGCGAGGTGCTTGTGATCGACAAGGCGGAGGATCGCATCGATATCGTCAAGGATGATGTGCTCCACGCCATCATCGCGGATACGACGGAGGAGCGGACGCTTACGCAGCTTGACATGGCGAGCTTCAACGCCGTGGTCATCTGCATCGGCAAGGATCTTCGCGCGTCCATCCTTACGACGGTTTTATGCAAGGAGCAGGGGGCAAAAAGGGTCATCTCCAAGGCGCAGGACGAGCTGCACGCCAAGCTGCTTTTGAAAACCGGCGCGGACGAGGTTGTGCAGCCGGAGCATGACGCGGGCATTCGCCTCGCGCGCTCGCTCCCCTCGGACGATGTGCTGGACTCCCTTGACCTCACGGAGGATTACAGCGTCAACGAAATGCATGTGCCCAAGGATTGGGTGGACAAGACGCTATCTTCGCTCGCCCTGCGCACGCACTATGGCGTATCCGTGATCGCCATCATGCGAGACGGCGTCATGCGCGTCAACAACAACCCCGCCGAAAAGCTACAGGCGGCGGACACGCTGTTTGTCGTGGGCGACAACGCGCATCTGCAAAAGCTTATCGAGGATTGAACCCGCACGCAAAGTATGTTACATTGATATATAATACCTGTCACATCCTATACTCTGTCGCGTTGCATGAGACTATTTAGGGGGGAATCAAATATGAGAACACATGCTTTCTTTTCCATTCGCGCCAAGCGCGCCAAGCGCCTTGCCGCAGCCATGGCATTTCTTCTCGCGCTCACCTTTGGCGCGCAGGCGCTTGCCTGCACGACGATACTCGTAGGCAAGGACGCGAGCGCGACGGGCGATGCGTTCTTTGGCCGCACGGTGGACGTGCACGGTCTTGGGCAGGTCACGCTCGTTTCCGTGCCCGCGCGGATGCGCCCCGCGTCATGGACGTATGTGGACGACAACACGGGTCTTGCCATAGACCTGCCCGCAAGAAGCTGCCAGTACACGATGACGCCCCAAAGCCTCGACGCGCTCGAAACGCCCGGCGTTTGGGCGGAGAGCTGCATCAACGCATACGGCGTAAGCATGAGCGCCACCGAAAGCATCTATGCAAACGATAAGGCGCTCGCGGCAGACCCGTATGTGGAAAACGGCATTGCCGAGAGCAACATCCCCACCATCGTGATTCCGTATGTGAAAACGGCGCGGGAGGGCGTGGAACGCCTGGGGACGCTGGTGGAGAAGTACGGCTGTGCCGAAAGCAACGGCGTGGCCTTCGGCGACGGCAAGGAAATCTGGTATATGGAGCTCTACACCGGCCACCAGTGGGCGGCGCAGCGCGTGCCGGACGATTGCTACGCGGTGATCGGCAACGACGCGCTGCTGGGCGCGATCGACCTTGCTGACAAAGCAAACTTCCTCGCCTCCAAGGATATATGGACGCTTGCCGAGAAAAACGGCTTTCTCGTGCGCGAGGCGGACGCGCCGCATTTGGCGCGCACCTATGGCGCGGCGCACCGCAACTACAGCCAGCTTCGCGTGTGGGCGGGGCAAAAGATGTTTTCTCCCTCCCTCTCAAAAAAATACGATGTGAACGCGACCTTCGCGGCCTTTGTAAAGCCGGACGAGCGCATCGCGCTCAACGAGGTGATGGAGCTGATGCGCTACCGTTACGAGGATACGCCGTATGACGCGAACAAGCGGGACGACACGCGTCCCATCGGCATCCCCCGCACCTCGCAGGCGCACATATTCCAGCTGCGCGCACAGAAGCCCGCCATTCTATGGCTTTCCATGTCCAGCCCCGAATTCAGCGTATTCCTGCCGCTTTACGGGGATCTCTCCGGCGTGCCCGAAAGCTACGCAAAGCTAAGCCCAGCCTATGACCACGACAGCGCATACTGGCGCTTCCGGACGCTCTCCTCCCTCGCCGCGCTTGACCGCGACGCTTACGGCGCGCCCGTGCGCGCGCATTGGAAGGCAATGGAAATGCAGCTGATGGCAAACCTCCCCGCGATGGACGACGCCTACGCAAAATCCGGCTATGCACCGGAAACGGCAGCGGCACTGTTTGCGGATATCGCGGAACAGGCCTTGGCGGACGCCGACATGCTCACGGGCGAGCTGCTCTATCAGATCGCCGATAACGCCGTTATAGACACCGGCGCAAGCGCCATGGCGGACGGCGATCTGGACGATACGGTAATCAGGTAAGGGGAACGCGCATGAAAGCGCTGCTTGTGATCGACGTCCAGAGGGAATACATGGAAAAATATCCTCCTGACCTGTTGCCGAAAGTCAATGCGCGCATAGCGCAGGCGCTGGAGCACAACGAGCTCATCATTTACATAAAGAACGTCCGGCGCCTGCGAAGCGGCACAACCGCTTATGCATTTGCAGAACAGCTCATGGTGTGTTCGCCGCACATCTTTCTCAAGGAGCGGGCCAGCATTTTTTCAAACGCCGCGCTGCTTGCACTTCTTCGCCAGAGTGATGTTTCTGAGGTGGAGATCATCGGCGTTGATGGAAACTGTTGTGTAGCAAGCAGCGCCATAGACGCAAAAAAGCTGGGCTATGCCGTGACCCTGCCGTGCCAATGTATCGGCATACAAAACCGCGAAAGGTTTGAAAAGAAAAAAACGACGCTGTCCAAACAGGGCATTGCGGTTTGGGAATAATAGCTGCCCAAATCCAAGCAAAAAAAACCTCTTGACAAAAACGAGTTAGAAGGTATAAACTACGCATTAGTTAGATGATTCTAACCGCATTTTCGAGCTTCGGTTAAAGATTCTTTAACCGGCTGGAAGGGGAGGAGGTAGGATGATGCCGCTCACACTTGCAAGCGCCGGCGAGGAAAACATGATCCGCAGGGTCGGAGGCAGTCCCGCGATCAAAAAGCACTTGGAGGACATGGGCTTTGTGGCGGGGGGAAATGTGACCATCGTATCCGCCATCGGCGGGAACCTGATCGTGAACGTGAAGGAATCGCGCGTGGCGATCAGCCGCGAGATGGCGCAGAAAATCATGATTTAAGCGGGGAGGACACAGCATGAACACATTGAAGCAGGCAAGGATCGGCGAGACGGTCAAGGTGGTGAAGCTCCACGGCGAGGGCGCGGTCAAGCGCCGCATCATGGACATGGGCATCACCAAGGGCGTGGCGGTCTACGTTCGCAAGGTGGCGCCCTTGGGCGACCCGGTGGAGGTCACGGTGCGCGGCTACGAGCTGTCGCTGCGCAAGGCGGACGCGGAAATGATAGAGGTCGAATAAGCATGGGGGCGACCCCGTTTTTTTAGGACAAGCAGTTAGATGATTCTAACCATGGAGGATATCGGTATGGAAAAGACAATCAGGATCGCGCTTGCGGGCAACCCGAACTGCGGCAAAACAACGCTGTTCAACGCCCTTACGGGCGCAAACCAGTATGTGGGCAATTGGCCGGGGGTGACGGTGGAAAAGAAGGAGGGCAAGCTCAAAGGGCACAGTGATGTGCGCATCATGGATCTGCCCGGTATCTATTCGCTGTCCCCGTATACGCTGGAGGAGGTGGTCGCAAGAAATTACCTCATCGGCGAGCGGCCGGACGCGGTTTTAAACATCGTGGACGCGACGAATCTGGAGCGAAACCTCTATCTTACGACCCAGCTGACCGAGCTTGGCATACCCGTGGTGATCGCGCTCAACATGATGGACGTGGTGCGAAAAAACGGCGATACGATTAACACGGCGGAGCTTTCGCGGGAGCTGGGCTGCAAGGTCATCGAAATTTCCGCCCTGAAGGGCGAGCGCGTGATGGAGGCCGCCGAGACTGCGATAGAGGCCGCAAAGAACGGCAGAACCGTACCCATGCACACCTTTTCGGGCGTGGTGGAGCACGCGCTTGCGCACATCGAGGAGGCCGCCGTGCACGACCTGCCCGCCGAACAGCAGCGCTGGTATGCCGTCAAGATCTTCGAGCGGGACGATAAGGTGCTCTCGGAGCTGCACATCGAGCCAAAGCTGCTTGCCCATATCGAGGCGGACATCCAAGCGGCGGAGGCAGAGCTGGACGACGACGCCGAGAGCATCATCACCAACGAGCGCTACGTCTACATCGGCACGCTGATGAAGGGCTGCTGCAAGAAAAAGAGTGTGGGCAAAATGACCGCATCGGACAGGATCGACCGGATCGTGACCAACCGATGGCTGGCGCTGCCCATCTTCGCCGCCGTCATGTGGGGCGTTTACACCCTCTCCATCGGCACCATAGGGGACTGGACGGTGGGCTTTATGAACGACACGCTCTTTGGCGCGTGGATCGTGCCGGGCGTTGCGGCGCTGCTGGAAAGCTGGGGCGTTGCCGCATGGCTTGTCAGCCTCGTTGCCGACGGCGTCATAGGCGGTGTGGGCGCGGTGCTGGGCTTTGTGCCGCAGATGCTCATCCTCTTTATCCTTCTTGCCATTCTGGAGGATGTGGGGTATATGTCCCGCGTGGCGTTCATCATGGATAGGATATTCCGCAAATTCGGCCTGTCGGGCAAGTCCTTTATCCCCATGCTCGTCTCCTCCGGCTGCGGCGTGCCGGGTATTATGGCAAGCCGCACCATCGAGCAGGACAGGGATCGCAAGATGACCATCATGACCACCTGCTTTATCCCCTGCGGTGCAAAAATGCCCATCGTGGGTCTCATCGCGGGCGCGCTGTTCGGCAACAGCGCATGGCTTGCTACCGCCGCCTACTTCATCGGCGTTGCGGCGGTGATCGTTTCAGGTATCATACTCAAAAAGACCAAGCCCTTTGCGGGCGAGCCTGCCCCCTTTGTCATGGAGCTGCCCAGCTACCACGCGCCGGTGGCGACCAATATCTTTAGAGCCACATGGGAGCGCGGCTGGAGCTTCATCAAGCGCGCCGGCACCGTGATCGTGGCGGCCAGCATCATGATATGGGTGCTGAACAGCCTGACCTTAGAGGGCGGCCTCCACTATATCGGCGAGGGCGGCGAAATGTCCATCCTCAACGTTATCGGCGAAGGTATCGCGGTGCTATTTGTGCCGCTGGGCTTTGGCAAATGGCAGGCGGCGGTGGCGACGGTGCTCGGCCTTGTCGCCAAGGAGGAGGTCGTGGGCGTGTTCGGTTCCCTCTCCTCCATGTTCGCTGCGGCGAACCCGGAGGCTGCGGCGGATCTTTTAGGCGCGATGGAGGGCGAGGTATCAAGCCTCAACCTCATCGGGCAGGAATTCTTCGGCGGCAGCCGCCTTGCGGCATTCTCCTTTATGGTTTTTAATCTGCTGTGCGCGCCCTGCTTTGCGGCGATGGGCGCCATCAAGCGGGAGATGAACAACGCCAAATGGACGTGGTTTGCGATAGGTTACATGTGCGTATTCGCCTACGCCGTATCGCTCATCGTATACCAGCTTGGCATGCTGCTAGCGGGCAACGGTTTTGGCGCAGGCACCGCGGCGGCGTTCATCGTACTGGCGATACTGCTCCATCTGCTTTTCCGCAAGAACAAATACAGCGAAAACACGCTTTCAAAAAGCTCTGTTTCCGCCAAAGAATAAGGAGGTTTCACTATGAACTGGCCTACCGTCATCGTTGCCGCAGCCGTTGCAGCGGCGTTCATCGCCATCATCATGAATGCGCTCAAAAACAAGAAAAAGGGCAAATCCTCCTGCGCCTGCGGCTGCGCAAGCTGCGCAATGCGCGGCATGTGCCATCCGAAGGATTGATCGAAAAAAAAGGAAGTGCGGGTCTACGGTATCCGCACTTCCTTTTATTAAACCGGCTTACGGGCCGCACATCAGGCGCGGCTTTGCAGCCTTTCGTTCACGCGCGCGGCGTCCTTTTTTGCGCGGGCGTAGAAAACGGCAGTGACGGCGGCGAATACCGCGACGATGGTAAGCTCCATGCCAAGAAGCATGCGCCAGTCCTCCGCGTGGAACCACCCGAAGGCGAACCCGCAGGCCATCACGACGGCGTTGACGTAAAGAAAGCACAGCACGGCACGAAACAGCTGCGCGTGCTTGGAAAGCTCACGTTCCTTCCTGTTGCCAAAGAACACGCAAAAGGAGCACAGGAAGGCGCAAAGCGCAAGCTGCCAGATCAGCGCCGCGCCGCTGGAGGTGTCCGTTTCCCAAAAGAGGCCGATATAAGCCGCGGCGGCGAGCGAAACGCCGGTCATGATGATCGGGAACACGGACAGGATCTGTTTGAGCAGACGCATGGGTTTCATACTTCTCCTTTATATGCCGAGCTTTTCCTTAAGGACGGCTACATACTGGCGGGATATGATGACCTTCTCCCCGTTTTTCAACAGCGCCTCAAAACGGCCGCTGAACGCCGGCGTAACGCTTTTGATTTTGGTGAGGTTGACGATGCTGGATTTGCCGGCGCGGAAGAAATCCGCCTCCGGCAGCACGCCCTCCAGCTCGTAAAGGCGCAGGCGGGTCTCGTAGACCTCGCTCTTTCCGTAGGCAAACACGCGTTCGTCCACGCTTTCAAAGTAATAGATATCGTCAGGATCGGCAAGGAAGATGCCGTTGTCCTTGTACAGCTTCAGCCTGCGCCGCGCGCCGCCTTGCTGTAAGCCCTTGAGGCATTGCATGAGCTCGTCGTTGAGCGCATGGCAGCGGACGATGATCTCCTCCTCCTCCTCGGGCCGTATATCCATGATCGTGATCTTCAAGCGTTCTTCCCCATTCGCTTTTTTGTAAGTATAGCATAACGAACGGGGAAGTGAAAGAGACACGCTATCTTACGCGCCGCCCACGATCACGCCGATGTTGCCGTGCAGCGCCAGGCGAAGCAGACCCAGCAAAAACAGGTGCGCGGGATAGTAGAAGTAGAAAAACCATTTCATACCCTTCCATTGGCCGCGCTCGCCGTTATACCGGCTCAACGGGAGGATGGCAAGGGCAACGCATAGCTGCAGCAGGCCGAAACGAACGTCGACAAAGAGACAGTATACGGCGGCGTAAAAGGCGACATAGACCATCATCTCAATCATTTGGCGCTTGAAGTTGCCGCGGTAGTGCGAGAACGCGACGATGACCAGCATCGCAATACAGCTCCAATCGGAAGGGAAGGTGATCGCACCGATCAAGGCGTAAAGCACGGCCTTCATCCAAGGCTTGAGCCCGGGATTTTCGCTGCGTTCAAGCTGTAACACCACAAGCGCCCACGCATACGGCCATATGACGCTGGTTTGATTGAATATGCCCGTCTTGAAGGGCATAAAGGGTATGCCAAAGCAGAAATTGTACGCAAAATGCGAAATGACCGCCAGCGCGAACAGGCGCAGCGTGTATTTTTTGACGTCGTGGGTATAGTGATAGCCCTCGGCCACCAGATAGCACATGATGGGTGCGGTCAAGCGGCCTATGGCGTGCAGCAGCAGTATGCCCGCACCCCCGCCGTAGCCCGGGTGCACGACGCTGGTAAAATGGTCGATGGTCATAGCAAGGATGGCAATGAGCTTGAGCGCGTTGCCGTTGAGACCGCGCGTTTTTTGCGCAGCAAGCGTTTCCATAAATCGATTCCCTCGTTTCTTTCTTTTCGGACGGAGCATACCGCTTTTCACGCGCGGGGGCAAGGTCGCCGCGGGCAGGCTGCGCTTTTGAGGCGGTAAGCTGCAAAAAAGGCGCGGTGAAAATATGTGCTTTCTTTGCAAGACGGTTGCGAAATTCGATTTGGCGGCTTATTCTATTAGGATAAAGAACAAAAGGAGCATGGAGAAAAAATGAAAGCGATCGTTTATACATCCAATTCGGGCTTTACCAAGGCATATGCCCAAATGCTGGGCGAAAAGGCGGGTCTGCCCGTATACACGCTGCCCCAGGCCAAGGAGAAGCTGCAAAACGGCGACGACATCCTGTATATGGGATGGATGTTCGCCGGCAGCGTCAAGGATTATCAGAAGGCCGCGAAGCTTTACAGCGTGAAGGCGCTTTTGCCCGTAGGCATGGCGCCGGACGGGCAGAATTCCATGGACGAGCTGCGGCAAAGGGAAAAGCTCGCCCCCGATACGCCCATCTTCTATCTGCAAGGCGGCTATGCGCCCGAAAAGCTGCACGGCATATATAAGCTCATGATGTCCATGATGGCAAGGGTCACGACCAAGCAGATGAAGGCAAAGGAAAACAAGACGCCGGAGGACGAGGCGGCCATCAAGATGTTCCATGACGGCTGCGATTTTGTGAGCGCGGACAATCTAAACCCCGTCTTAAGCTGGCTAAGCAGCGCGCAGTAAAGGGAAAAGCGAAAACGCATTGACTTTTTTCGATGTAATGCGTATAATCAAATCTATAGAATTTGATTTGAGAGGTGGCTATGACGGCGAAGCGCGAAGAATACGCAAGGGTCTTTAAGGCGTTCTGCGACGAAAAGCGGGTGCAGATCTTGGAGCTGCTGCGCGGCGGCGAAAAGTGCGCCTGCGTATTGATCGAACAGATGGATATGCCGCAGTCCACGCTTTCCTACCACATGAAAATATTGTGCGAATCCGGCGTGGTGGAAAGCTGGCAGGTGGGCAAATGGACGCACTATCAGATCAGCGAAGCGGGTATCGGCAAGGCGCAGCGCCTACTTCTCGCCCTCACGGAGGACGCGCCCGCGGCCAAGGATTCCTGCGGCTGCGGCGCATAGGTAAGATGCCATGAAACAAAAATCGCTTTATGTGCTGACCGGGTTTTTGGGCGCGGGCAAGACCTCGCTGCTGCTGCATCTGCTGGAGCAGATGCAGGACAAAAAGATAGGCGTGATCCAAAATGAGTTTGGAAAGCTGGGGATCGATGGCGAGATCATCCGGCGCAACGGCGTGGAGATGACGGAGATCGGCCGCGGCTCCATCTTCTGTTCCTGTCTCAAGTTGTCCTTTGTACAGGCGCTATCGGAAATGGGCAGGATGGAGCTGGACTATGTGTTTGTTGAAAGCTCGGGGCTGGCCGATCCTTCCAATATAGAGGAGATCCTCGAAGCTGTCCGCGTGCTCGCGGGCGACGTTTATGCGCTCAAGGGCGTGATCTGCCTAGTTGACGGCGTCAACTTTATGGCGCAGCTGTCCGACGAGCAGACCGTTGACCGGCAGCTGGCGCATTGCCACATGGCCGTGATCAACAAGGCGGACTTAATCAGCGCGGAACAGCTTGCCACGGTCGTTTCCGCCGTACGCCGTGTCAATCCCCTTTGCAGGCTCGTCACCTGCACAAACGGCAAGGTCGATCTCGATTTTCTTAATGCCGACCTGACCGAGCTGCAATGGGTCGCCTGCGAGGCTTCGCTCAACACCGTTGACAACAAGCCCAAGACCATCTCGCTGGAATGCGAGGCCGCCCTCTCCCAAGACGCGCTGCTGGCCTTTTTGCGCCGCGTGCAGCCGGATTGCTACCGCATCAAGGGCTTCTTCCAGCTTACGGACGGATGGCGGCAGGTGGATACGGTGGAAAAGCTGATCGATATGAAGCCTTGCGAAGCGCGCGCCGTTTCCCAGCTTGTGTTTTTATCCAAGATCGGCCCGCAGGTGATACGCAGCATTGACAACGCGTGGAAGGAAACGGTCGGGCTGCCCATGAAACTGAAGAATTGAGGTGTGCTATGCAGATCAAGGTGATCGGAACGGGATGCGATAAATGCACCCGCCTTTACCAGAACGTGCAGCAGGCCGTCGCCACGCTGGGGCTTACGGCCGACGTATCGAAGGTGGAGGATCTTGTTGAGATCGTCAAGATGGGCGTGATGAGCGTGCCCGCCTTGGCGGTGGACGGCAAGGTGGTATCGCTGGGCAAGGTGCTTAAGGCGGAGGAGGTCGTCAAGCTGCTGCAAAAGGCGCAGGGATAAAGCAATATTGCGCGGGAAATACCCTGCGCTTCTTTTTTCTATTGACAGCTAGCGTTTGCTAGCCTATAATGTCGAAAAAAGCTAGTGAGCACTAGCCGTTCAAAGAAGGATCGTATATGGAAAGCGCACAATTGGAGGCATACTTGCATCACGGCACGGAAAACATCCTCAAGGGTATTGTATCCGCGTCCTTACAAAATCCCCAGGCCGCCCTGTTTATGGCAAAATACGCCCTGCACAGCAAAACCGCGCGCGGCAGGCGGGAGCGCGCGGCGGCAGCGGGGGAGCACATCCCGCCCTTTTTGATCGCCAGCATCACGGACAAATGCAACCTGCATTGCAAGGGCTGCTACGCAAGGGCGAACCATAGCTGCACGGACGGGTGCGGCCAAGGCGCGGCGCTTTTGCGCGCGGACGAATGGGATTCCGTCTTTACGCAGGCGGAGGCGCTGGGCGTCCAGTTTATCCTGCTCGCGGGCGGGGAGCCTTTTGTGAGGAAGGACGTGCTGCTGCAAGCGGGGCGTCACCCCGGCGTGCTTTTCCCCATATTCACCAATGGCACCATGATCGACGACGCTTATGAGAGGGTCTTGGAGCAAAACAGGAATCTCCTGCCCGTGATCAGCATAGAGGGCAATCAAAGCACCACGGACGCGCGGCGCGGCGCGGGCGTTTATCAGGTGATAGAAAAAACGATGGCACGCCTTCAAAAAAGCGGCGTCCTCTTTGGCGCGTCCGTCACGGTGACCAGGCAGAATATGCAGGAGGTGTTGTCGGACGCGTTCGTGCATACGCTCAAGGACGCGGGCGCAAAGGCCATCGTGTATGTAGAGTATGTGCCGGTGGACGCAAGCACCGTGGCGCTCGCGCCGGATGAAGGCACGCGGGAGGCAATGATGCGCCGCCTGGATGCGCTGCGCTGCGACATGGCGGATATGGTATTGATCGCGTTTCCGGGCGACGAAAGGGCTTCCGGCGGGTGCCTTGCCGCAGGCAGAGGCTTTTTCCACATCAACGCCCACGGCGGCGCCGAACCCTGCCCCTTCTCCCCGTATTCGGATACCAATGTGCGCGACGTAACCTTGCGGGAGGCGCTCCATTCCCCTCTGTTTCGCGCCCTGCAGTCAAGCGGCAGCCTCATGGAGGAGCATACGGGCGGATGCGTGCTGTTCGCACAGCAAAAGCAGGTGGAGCGCATCCTACAGGAGCAGGCCGTATGACCACCAAGGAACGGATCGTCAGCGAGGCGCTGACACTTTTTTCGCGCAAGGGCTATAAGGGTACGAGTGTCAAGGACATCGCGGCGGCGGTGGGCGTCAAGGACAGCTCGCTGTATAAGCATTTTAAGAGCAAGCAGGACATACTCGACGCCATCATGGCGACGATCAAGGATCATATCCAAAGGATAACGGAGAGCTTCGGGCTGCCAACGGGCACGGATTATGACGGCGCAGCGGCGTTTTACGCGACGCTGACGCAGGACGATCTGGTCGCGCTCAGCAACAAGATATTTCTGTTTTATCTCAAGGACGATCTGCTTTCCAAGTTCTGGCGAATGGGCAGCATGGAGCAGTTCCATAACCCGCAGGTATACGCGCTGTTCCGCCGGTTCTTTTTGGAGGACAGCATCCAGTACCAGGCGGCGCTGTTCTCTGAAATGATCCGCCATCATATCTTTATCGCGGCCGATCCCGAGGTGATGGCCGTAAGCTTTTATACGCCCATCTTCTTTTTGCTAAGCAAGTATGCGGGCCTGGAAAGCGATGAAGCGGAGGCGCTCGCGGCCTTGGATAAGCAGGTGAGAGAATTCTACCGGGTATATAAGGCTCCGCCCGCCGCATCCATGCCAATTTGAGGCTATTTTCCTTGATTTTCTTTGCTTTTGCTGGACAGCACGCCGAATATATGATTTAATGAGGGTATCAAGTATAAGGAGGTATGCATCCATGTTGCGTAAACGTGTTTTTGTTTTATTGCTGGCGGCCTTGCTGCTGCTCCCCTCCGCCCTCGCCATGGCAGAGGAGGAGCCTGTGTTCGATCATACATTGAATTTGAACAAAAGGAAGCCGCAGATCAACCTCGAATTACTCGCCCCGGAAGGCTATGTCAATATCAACGGCGTCGTCGTGAGGCAGGATTCGGTGTCGAAGCCGCGTCTGAATCCGGGATCGGTTGAGGATTCGCAGGTCAGTGAATTCACACTAACTGCCACCATGATGCGGCAGATCGCCGTGGCCGGTCTCCTGAACGAGAAATTCGGGGATCTCTTTGATCTCAGCAAGGTTACCATAACCGAGGACAGCTTCACCTACGGGGATGGCGACGAGATGATAGATTTCAGCCAATCCCGCTATTACGTCATAAACGGCGAGCGTTTCCTTATCCCCGCCGTCCACATGTCCGATCTGGTGGGCCACGAGTTTAAGATAGATGGCTTAAACAGAGCACCGATCATCGAGTTGAAGGTTGAAAAGGCTATCCAGAAGCAAAATAGCGAATACATCAATGATGCGTACATGGAGGCTTCGCAGGACGGCATAAACGCGGATGCTGAAGAAGTTCTGAATTAGAACGGGCAATGGCCGCAGACCTCGCGGGATGGGCGCGATGCGGCCATGCTTTTGCCGGCTGCGGCAGGCTTCATTTTAGAGATGTATGCGAACGGGACGGCCGAAAGATCGGCCGTCCCGTTGTTATGCTGTTTGCAGTGGAGGGTGCGCTTATTGCCCCCAAATGGCGGTGGAACCGTCTATGGTAATGAAGCCGAAGTTATCAAGAAGGATATCCTCCGTCATGTAGATCTTGCCCGCCGCCATCTCGTCGTAGGTGAATTCCAGCATGGGCATCACATGATCCAAGGTATTGAGGTAGGAGGCGTCGTTGGTGTCGCAATCCACCATGTTGGGAGAAAGCATCTTAAAGAGAGGGCCGTCCTCCGCGTCACCGGGCTGAAAGTAGTAAATATGGCCATAGGTGTACTCCCATGACGGCACAAAGCCAGATCCGTAATCCGCCCAATAGGGATACATGGTGGCAAGGCGATCACCCTGCTTATCGAAAGCGCGCACCTCGATCTTGGCGTCCTCCACAGACGCATCCGACCAGTAGATATCGTAGGCGCCGGTAGTAAACGACCCGATCGTATCATAGGGCGCTACGCGGGCGTCCGCGGGCTTATCGGGGTAATCATTGGGACGCTTGACCCTGCCGCCAGCAGGCTTATACTCCCCGTCGACCATGACGTAGAGCCAGTCAAAATCCGATTCCACCACCAGCCGGTTATTCACAGAGGGGGCAAAGGCGTCGATCCAGCTTTTGAAGTATTCGGGCTTTGTATTGTTGCCCGCAGCATCCTTGCCGATAAACTGCTCATATCCGCCGCCCCAGCTCAGATCCCATATGTCAAACCACGGCGCCACCTTTGCGCCCGCGGGAATTTCCTGCAGTGCAAAGGCGAGCTGGCAGCCCGGATCGGTGCAGCTCTTTTCCATGCCGGTGGGCGCCCAGCCGTAAAGCGTCGCGTCCAGCGGCGCAAAGGCGCCGTTTTGCTCCAAGCCGCCCTCCAAGCCGCAGACGCCGGTGACATAAGCGCCCGTGACCTTGCCCTTGCTGTCGGTGCTGAAAAACACCTTATAGGCCGCGCAGTCGCCGGAGAACAGGAAGCCGTTGAGGTTGGTGGCTTTGCAGTTGGGGCAGGGCTTGACGCCTCGATAGCTCTTTTTTTCCACCCTGTAGCAGCCATTGATATAGATGTCGGAAAGCTCGCCCCGCGCGCTAAACGCCGCCTTGATCTGCGCAATACCGTCTTTCTGTGCGTCCGCCTTGAGGATATGCTTGCTGCCGCAGCCGCAGCTGTTGTTGAGAGCCTCCACCCATGTCGCGTCAAAGGTCTTGCCGTTATACCAAAGGGTCTGCGTCCTGTCCGTCAGCTTGACCTTGCACCTTTCTTTGGTTTTACCCTCCAGATTGGTATAGGTGATCGTCACCCATATCGTGGCGCCCGGATACAGGTTGTCGAAACTGCTGTTGGCATAATAGGCGATGGCTTCCTTATAGGAGGGCATCGTCAGCTTGATGGCATAGTAAACGGTATCCTTGGCCTTGATGCTGCCAGCGCCGTCAAACGCCGTATAATAGGTGACGCCCAGCGCATCCGTGTGCGGCCGCAGCGGGATCACCTCGATCTGGAAGGGCAACTCGGCGGTGGTTTCCACAGGCGCCCACCAGCTCTGGGCAGAGGCGGACGCCGCGACGCCCAAGATCATGAGCAGCGTCAAAATGAGAGCGACGGTCTTTTTCATAAGCTGTACCTTAATCCCTTTCCAACAAGACATGCTGTGCGGCGAGCCTCTGCTGCCCGATATTTTATATGATTCAATTGATTATACCGCAGCTTATCACCGACGGCAATAGAAAAAAGCCGAATATTTGGCATAAATGCGCGCTTATACCACATAAGCGGCCATGCTTTTGCCGGCTGCGGCAGGCTTCATTTTAGAAATGTATGCAAACGGGACGTTTCCGTCAGAGGGAGGCAATTTTCCTTGATTTTCTTTACTTTTGCTGGACAGCAGGCCGAATATATGATTTAATAAAGGTATCAATCCTGAGGAGGCATGCATCCATGTTGCGTAAACGTGTTTTTGTTTTATTGCTGGCGGCCGCGCTGCTGCTCCCCTCCACCCTTGTCATGGCAAGTGTAGATGACGGCTTGACGCTCGATATCTCGATCAACTTAAACGAGAGGGATAAACTGATCCCCCTCGACATCAAGCCCAAGGGGAACGAGATATTGATCAACGGCGTCCTCGTGGAACTGATATTACCGAACAATGAAATAACCTCACCCGCTATAAATACCGATATGCTGCGGAAGGTATACTCGATCGAGCAATTAATGTCGGATGAACTGCATATGCACACATTTTCACTTAACAAGGTCCGCATAGGTAGCGATTCCTCTACTTACACGGTGGATGACGATGTCATAGACTTTAGCAAATCCGGCTATTATACCATAAACGGCCAGCGGATGCTGATTCCCTCTGCTGAGAACGATCAGGAGAACCTGATGAATCGCCAGTTTGAGCTGACAGACCTTGACAAATCACCCCTCATCACTTTGAACGTTGAGGTTGACGAGAAACAAAACGATGCATATTCCGACGTATTTGATTTTGAATCATGGCGTAAGCAAGGCGGTTTTGATCAGATCCAGGAAGAGCCCAGTTAATAGGGGATGTCCCCAGGCTCCGTGAGATGGGAGCGGCCGGGTCCTTCTTTTGCCCACATGGGGCAGATTAAGCTACAGAGACGATATGCGAACGGGACGGCCGAAAGATCGGCCGTCCCGCTGTTATATCGTTTGCAATGGAAGGTGCGCTTAACTCCCCCAAATGGCGGTGGAACCGTCTATGGTAATGAAGCCGAAGTTATCGAGAAGGATATCCTCCGTCATGTAGATCCTGCCCGCCGCTATATCCTCGTAACCAAAGCCCAGCATGGGCATCACATGATCCAAGGTATTGAGGTAGGAGGCGTCGTTGGTGTCGCAATCCACGCTGGTGGCGGAGAGCATCTTAAAGAGAGGGCCGTCCCCCGCGTCCCCGGCTTGAAAGTAGTAGATGTGGCCATAGGTGTACTGATCCGACGGTACCCACGTGCCAAACCCATCGTCCTCCCAATAGGGATACATGGTGGCGAAGCGCTCACCCTGCTTATCAAAAGCGCGCACCTCGATCTTGGCGTCCTCCACGGACGCATCCGACCAGTAGATATCGTAGGTGCCGGTAGTAAACGGCTTACTCGCATCAAAGGGCGCTATGCGGGCGTCGTCGGGCATATCGGGGTAATCATAGGGGAGCTTGACCCTGCCGTTCGCAGGCTTATACTCCCCATCGATCATGACATAGAGCCTGTCAAAATCCGCTTCCTCCACCGGCCTGCCATTCACAGAGGGGGCAAAGGCGGCGATCCAGCTTTTGAAGTATTCGGGCTGGGTATTCTTGTCCGCAGCATCCTTGCCGATGAACTGCTCGTATCCGCCGCCCCATTTCAGATTCCAATTGTAAAACCAGCTATCCACCTTTGCGCCCGCAGGAATTTCCTGCAGCTTGAAGGCAAGCTGGCAGCCCGCATCGTTGCAGCTTTTTTCTATGCCGGAGGGCGCCCAGCCGTAAAGCGTAGCGTCCAGCGGCGTAAAGGCGCCGTTTTGTTCCAAGCTCCCATCCAGCCCGCAAACGCCGGTGACATAAGCGCCCGTGACCTTACCCTTGCTGTCGGTGCTGAAAAACACCTTATAGGCCGCGCAGTCGCCGGAGAAGAGGAAGCCGTTGAGATTGGTGGCTTTGCAGTTGGGGCAGGGCTTGACGCCCCGATAGCTCTTCTTTTCCACCCTGTAGCAGCCTTCGATATAGATATCGGAAAGCTCACCCCATGCGCCGAAGGCCGCCTTGATCTGTACGGGGCCGTTTTGCGCCGCGTCCGCTTTTAGGATATGCTTGCTGCCGCAGCCGCAACTGTTGTTGAGAGCCTCCACCCATGTCGCGTCAAAGCCCTTGCCGTTATACCAAAGCGTCTGCGCCTTGTCCGCCAGCTTGACCTTGTACCTTTCCACATCCGTTTTGCCCGCCACGTTGGTGTAACTTACACTCACCCGCACCGGGGCGCCCGGATACAGGTTGCTAAAGCTGCTGTTGGCATAATAGGCGGTGGCTTCCTTATAGGAGGGCAGCGTCAGCTTGATGGCATAGTAAACGGTAACCTTGGCCTTGATGCTGCCGCCGCCGTCAAACGCCGTATAATAGGTGACGCCCAGCGCATCCGTGTGCGGCCGCAGCGGGATCACCTCGATCTGGAAGGGCAACTCGGCGGTGGTTTCCACAGGCGCCCACCAGCTCTGGGCAGAGGCGGACGCCGCGACGCCCAAGATCATGAGCAGCGTCAAAATGAGAGCGACGGTCTTTTTCATAAGCTGTACCTTAATCCCTTTCCAACAAGACATGCTGTGCGGCGAGCCCGTGTTGCCCGATATTTTATATGATCCAATTGATTATACCGCAGCTTTTTGCCGCCGGCAACAGAAAAAAGCCGAACATTTGGCATAAATGCGCGCTTATACCACCAGCGCGCGCGCGGCGTCGTACTGCGCGTAAAGCCTGTTGGCGGCGATATCCTCCAAAATATCCACCAGCCTGCGGACGTCAGAGAAGGAAGTGTACAGCGGCGCAGGCGCAAGGCGCACGACGTTGGGCTCGCGGAAATCGGGTATGACGCCGCGATCCTTCAGCGCGCGGCATATGCGCCACGCCTCGTCATGTTCAAGCGCGACATGGCCGCCGCGCGCCGCGTCCTCGCGCGGGTTGCCGACCTGAAAGCCGTATTTTGTCAGGCGTTCGTCGATAAGGTACATCAGATACGCCGTAAGCTGCAAGGATTTTTCCCGTATGGCGGGCATGCCCGCCTCCTCCGTGATGCGAAGCGCCCCCTCCAGCGCGGCCATGGAGAGGATGGGCGGGGTGCCCGTGAGCCACCCGTCCGCGTCCGGCGACGGCTCGTGCGTGTCACGAAGCTGAAACTGCGTTTCCTTTTTGTTGCCCTGCCAGCCCGCAAGACCGGGCGCTATCGCAAAATGCCTGCGATTGATGTATAGACCCGCCACCGTGCCGGGGCCGCCGTTTAGATACTTATAGTTGCACCACACGGCAAAATCCGGCGCGCACGCGTCCAGCGCATGCGGCACGACGCCGATGGAGTGGCAAAGATCCCAGCCGATGAGGACGCCGCGAGCATGCGCCGCGGCGGTCAGGCGCGCCATGTCAAGAAGCTGCGCGCTGCGATACAGCGCGGACGGCAGCAGCGCAAGCGCCACATCCTCCGTCATGGCGGCGATGAGCGCGTCCTCGTCGATCCTGCGCCCGTCGGGGCTTTTTACCACCTTGAGCGCCGTATCCGGCTCCAAACCGTGCAGGCGGAGCTGGCTTGCCACGGCATAGCTGTCGGTAGGGAAATTCAGATCGTCCACCAGTATTTTATAGCGGGCGGGCGTAGGCTTATAAAACGTCGCCAAGCATTGATGGATGTTGACCGTCGTGCTGTTGGTGAGCGTCACCTCGCAGGGTTCCGCGCCGATAAGGGACGCGACCTTTGCGCCCAGATAGGACGGATAGAGGAAATACTTGCTCTCCTCCGCGCTCCAAATATTGATGGCGTCGTTCTTCCACACCTCCAGCGCGTGCAGCACGCACGCCTCCGCGTCCTTGGAGCACAGCCCCAAGGAATTGCCGTCCATATAGATCACGCCGGGCTTGCAATAAAAGCGCGCGCGCAGCCCCTTTAGCGGATCCTTCGCATCCAGCGCCGCTGCAAAGGCGGCGCTGTCCTCAAACCTGTTTGTCACTTGCGTTCCTCCTAATCATCATGCTTCTATCCTATCACAGATCGCGCGTTTGGAAAAATGGAAAGGTATGGAAAAGGGCGTTTGGCGCTACGCGCGCGCCTCCGCCGCCATGCGTTTCACGGCGTCGATCAGCCATATCGCGTCCATGCCGCACGCGACGCAATCAAAGCCGTCGGCAAAAAAGCGTTTGGCTCTCGCCGGATCGCCGGCGTAGATCATGGCGATCTTTTTATGGCTGTGGCATACGCTCAATACATGCGCGATCGCGCTCACAAGCTCAGGATCATCCATCTGCGCGGGCTTTCCCAGTGCCACGGACAGATCGTACGGCCCGATGAAGATGCCGTCCACGCCCGGCATGGCCGCGATCTCGTCTATATGCCGCAGGCACTCCTCCGTCTCGCATTGCGGTATAAGAAGCGTTTCCTCGTTGGCGGTGCGAAACAGCGTGTCGGTATCCTGCGCGAACGGCGCGTAGCCCCATGCGCTTGCGCGCACGGGCGCAAAGCCCCTGCGTCCAAGCGGATCGTACTTGGCGTATTCCACCAGCGCTTCCACCTCCTGTACCGTACGCACGTCCGGCACGATCAGCCCCTTTGCGCCTATATCCAGCATTTTGAGGATGGACGGGCGCGTCGTATCCTTGACGCGGACAAAGGGCGTGATATCATGATTGCCCGCCGCAAGCACCGCGTCGCGCGCGCTCTCCACATCGTACGGCCCATGCTCGGTATCGATGATGAAAAAATCCAGACCGCCTATGGCAAGACCCTCCGCCGCGGCGGTTCCGCCCAGCTCGTAGAACGTGCCCAGCGCCTGCTGACCGTTTGCAAGCATTTCCTTGACCTTGTTTCGCATGATGCTGCTCCTCCTTTTTCGGTAGGGGTTAAAATAAGTATAGGGTGCGCGGAACGCCGCGTCAACGCCTGTTTCCGGCAAGACGCACGGCATTGACCGTTTTTCGCGGCGTTTTTTGTGTAGATATAAGCCCGCGGGCACGCGCCGCAGGCTTTCTTTAGATCGTCTCGGTTTATGCGGCCACCCTGCACGGCTTCTTAGATCACCGTCGCGCGCTTTGGCACTGCATCCATGCCGCGCACAGATCGAACCACGCCGCCACATGGGGATCCGCAAGGCGGCGCTTTTCTGGCTGCTGTACCTCTATCGTCGCAAGCGACAGCCCGTGCGCGCCCGTGGGGAAAATGTGCAGCTCGCTTTTTACCCCGGCGCGAAGCAAAGCCTCATAGAACAAAAGCGAATTCTGCACGGGCACGGATTCGTCGTCGGCGGTATGCCATAAAAACGCGGGCGGCGTCTGCGCCGTAACGTGGTTTTCAAGGGAAAAATAGGCGTTGAGCGCCGCGTCCCCGCCCGTCAGGCGCGCTATGCTGCCCCGGTGCGCGTAAATGCCCGCGCTGATGACAGGATAGCTTAAGATCAAGCCGTCCGGCCTTTGCGCTTCGCGCTCCTCCCGCATGGTAAAAAGCGCCTCGTCCTGCCCATGCACCCCCAGCGACGCGGCCAAATGCGCCCCGGCGGAAAAGCCGCAGACAAACAGGGGCTTTCCCCGCCACGCCGCAATATCGCGCGCCGCGCGGACAGCCCACGCAAGCTCCCGCAGCGGCAGCGTCCCAAGGGGCACATCCGCCACCGAATAGTACAATATCACGCCCTGATAGCCCTTTTTTGCAAAGGCCGCCGCCACGGGCAGGCTCTCCCGCGCCGAAAGCCATTCGTATCCGCCGCCGGGGCAAATGATCACAACACCCTTGCAGGCCTCCATCGGCTGATAGGTCACAAAAGCTGCGCTAAAGGGACAATCGATCCGTTTTTCTTCACCCTGCATGCGTTTCTGCCTCCCCTATCGCCGCAGCTTCGGCATAGGCCATCAAGAAGGGCGCCACGCCCTTCGCTTCGTCGCACACGACAGGCTCGGATATGTAATAATCAAAGCTGCCGTCGCGCCGTTCGTTGTCCTCCGGCCCCAAGCCCGCCACAAGGCAGATGCCCGTAAGGGACAGGCGGCCGTCGTGCTCCTCCAGCTTGTTTTCCTCTATCGCACGAAGCAAAGACAGCCCCGCGTCGCGGAAACGCTCCCCCAGCGCGCCGCCGTTATAGCCGCGCAGGCACGCGTAGGCCGCAAGCGCCGTGCCGCTGGTCTCGGGGTAATTGCCCGCGCGCGACCCCTGATCCACCACCTGAAAGAACATGCCGCTGTCCGCGTCCCGATAGGCAAGCAGCCCGCTTAGCGCCTCCACGAGGCAATCGCGCAGCCACGCTTTCCCCGCGTGCGTTTCCGGCCATTCCGCCGCCGCGTCCGCAAGGGCGGCGACCCACCAGCCCATGGCGCGCAGCCACACGCAGGCGGACAAGCCCCTTTCGTCCGCCCAGAACGCTTTGCCGCTCGCGTCATAGCCGTGGCGATACAGGCGCGTCGCCGGGTCGTACATGCGCTTTCGCACCGTCTGAAATTGCAGAAGGATATCGTCGTATTCGCAGCTTTCCAGCAAATTCGCCCGTCTTAGGCGAAACACCTGCGCCATGTATAAGCCGTCCAGCCACACCTGATTGGGATAGATCAGCTTGTGCCAAAAGCTGCCCTCCAACGTGCGGGGCTGGCGCAAAAGCTGCCCCTGCAAACGCTCTATGGCGCGCAGATACCTTTCTTCCCCCGTCATGGCGTACAGATCGATCAGCGCGTTGCCCTCGCAGATGTTATCAAGGTTATAGCTCGCCTCGTCATAGCCGCGCAGACTGCCGTCCGCCAATACATAGTAAGCAAGGAAATCCTTGCAAAACGCCGCGTAGCGCGCGTCGTTTCGCACGCCGCCCAATCGCAGCAGCGCGCGGAGCATGCAGCCGTCGATATAGTTCCAGTGCGCCGCCGCGCCGCTTCGCATGCGCTCCACATTCCAAACGGGCGCTTGGGGCGTGGATTCCGCAAGCAGCCTTGACACATACCGTTCCACCGCATCCCGCATGGCTATTCCTCCGTAAAGCTGTCCGTATTGCCAAGGTGCACGCGTTCGCCCTCCTCGCCTTGGATACACACGTTTTTCAGGCGCACGTCCCGCACGTTTTCAAAGAAAAGCCCCTGCTTTTTGCATGGTTCGATATCGCACATCATGGCGGGGCAGTCGCTCTGCGCGTCCGGCGCGAAGCGAAAGCTCGCGTTTTCGATGTAAACGCTGCCGATGGGCTGTTCGGGCAGGCCGTAGAAATAGCCCGCCGCCGCGTGGCAGTCCTCGCAAAGGATATCGGTAAAGCGGAAGCTGCCAAGATACGGCGTGCCCTCGTCAATCGGCTGCGCCTCTTTGCTCTGCACATAGTCGCTCTTGCCGTCCGCATCGCAGCAATAAAACATGTTGATGACCAGCGGCGTGCGCACGCCCCGCATGCGGATGTTGGAAAAGCTTACCCCGTCGATCACGGCATGCTTGCCCCGCCCGCGCCGGGTCTTGATGCGAAGCCCCCTGTCCGTATCCACGAACAGGCTTTGGCTGACACTTAGCGTATCGATCCCGCCGCTCATCTCGCTGCCCAGCACCACGGCGCCGTGCGCAAATTCCATCAGGCAGTTGCGTATGGTGTGGCGGCTGGCACGCGGGAAAACCAGCTCCCCCGCCCCCGCCTTGCCCGATTTGATGGCGATGGCGTCGTCGCCTACGGAAAAGCGCGCGCCGATGATGCTTACGCCGTCGCAGCTTTCGGGATCGCACCCGTCTGTGTTGGGCGAATCCTTGGGCGCGCGCACGCGGATATCGTAAAAGCCGACGTTTTGGCAGCGATACGGATGCAGGTTCCACGAAGGGGAATTCTGCACCGTCACGCCCTGCATCACGACGTCCCGGCAGGCGTTTAAGAACAGCATGCGGGGACGGCCGACGGTGCGTTTTTTAGGGTCCATCCACCACGTCGCGTTTTGCGCGTTGCCGTCCAACAGCCCTTCGCCGACGATGTAGATATCCTCGGCATGCTGGGCGCTAAGCAACGCCTGATGGGACGGCACGGCGCGCCCCTCCCACGCGGCGCACACGACGGGCGCGCCCTTTGCGTCCCGCCCCGCCGTGGCAGGCCATACGGGATAGTCCGCCTCGTTGGTGCTGCCCAACAGCGCCGCGCCCTTTTGAAGCTCCAGCGTGATATGGCTTTTTAATAAGATGGGCCGTATGGAATACACGCCCGGCGCGATCGTGACGCGCCCGTCCTTGGGGCAGGCGTCGATCGCCATTTGGATAGCGGCGGTATCGTCCGCTACGCCATTCCCCACAGCGCCAAAGTCCCGCACGGGAAGGCACGCGCTTTGCGCCCGCGTGTGAAAGGGCAGCGCAAAATCCCCCGATAGGGTGGAGAGCGTATAGTCCGTATCCGGCGCAAGATCAAAGAGGGAGAACACGTTTTCGCGCCGCTCCCCCAGCGCTTTGCCGTTTAGCAGCAGCGTATAGCTTTCCTTTGCATAATAGGCGGCGTCGTTCTCGCATTCAAAGCAAGCGGAACAGCAGCTGATCATCAGCGCGTGGAATCGCACGGCTTTTCCTCCTTTTTACGGAACACGAAATGGACAAGATGCGTAAGCGCCATGTCAAAGAGCATCATGAAAACGCCGTAGAGCACGGGCTCTGCGCCAAAGGGTACGGTCGTTTCCGGCAGATGGCGCAGGGCAATGATCGCAAGATTGACAAAGTGATAAAAATAGGCCACCAGAAAGGAGAGGAGCACGCCATAGGCGATGTTGCAAAAAAAGCCCAGCACGCTTATACTCCGCACCATCATGTAGGGGTGATATTCAAGGCGCGTGGTCTCCATGCCCCGGAATATCCGCCCTATCGCCAGATCGTTCACAGCGCCGATCACCAGCCCCAGCGCCACGGTGACGTCCAATTGATCGGAGCTTGTAAGAAACAAGCCCCAGCCCACGAAGTAATAGATCGCTCCGTAAAACCAGAACTTGATGAGCATGGCCTTGAGCCACGGTTTCCATTTTTTACGCGTATACGCGTTCCTTGGTTCATTCATCGAATTCTACGTCGTCCTCATCCGGAAATTCTTCATCGATGGTGGTGTCGTCATGGATATCGGATTCTTCCACATCCATGGTGGACGTATCGATCTTTAATAATGCCTTATGATATACCGGCTGGAGCAAAATAGCAAGCAGAGAGACCGCAAGGCAGCCCATGTGCGCCATGGTGTTGTTCATGCTCCCCGCGATATCCGGCGTAATGGGTACGGGATCGGGTCTGTAGACCGTTTCATGGAACATATCCTGCAAATACAGCGCGTCGAGCAGAAGCTGCAGCACCACGAGCAATATGGTGATGATGAACATCGCCATGTGCCGTTTGCCGCCCGCGTAGGCGTTGATGTGGGAGATGATCGAGAGCATGGACGCGAGCGTGATGATGAACACATACAGCGCCACGATGTTGGACGCGACATACATGGAGGCGTTGGAATGCGCCGTAAGATGGAAGGTATACACGATGCAGCTTATGCACAGCAGCGCAAGCGGTATGCGCTGCGGCATACGCTTGAGATTCACAAGCTCCTTGCGGAAAAATTCCTTCATCGCTATCCTCCCTTATCCGATCGCGTTAGTGGTATCGGGATCGAAAAAATGCACCTTTTCGCTGCGAATGCCCACGTTGATCACGTCCCCGGGGCGATATTCGCACCAGTCCATGAATTTGCACACCACGCGTTTTTTGCCTATGTTGCCGTGCACCAGCGTATGCTGCCCCAGATTTTCGTTGAGCCGCACAATAAGCTGCATGCTGCCGCCCAGCGTCATATCCTCCGGCCGCACGCCCATCACCACGAGCTTGCCGCTATAGGGTGCAAGCAGCGCGCGCTGCGCGTCGGTAGGGGCATAGCGAACCTCGCCGTTTCTAAGCGTGCCGTCCTTTAGCACCCGCATGGGGATGCGGTTCATGGGCGGAAGGCCGATGAAGCTTGCCACAAAAAGATTGGCGGGGTGATCGTAAAGTTCTATGGGTCTGCCGATCTGCTGGACATGCCCGGCGTCCATCACGACGATGCGATCCGCAAGCGTAAGCGCCTCGATCTGGTCGTGCGTGACGTAGATGATGGTGGTCTTGAGCCTTTGGTGCAGGAGCTTGAGTTCCCTTCGCATGGAGCCGCGAAGCTTGGCGTCCAGATTGGAAAGCGGCTCGTCAAAAAGGAACACTTTGGGGTTTCGCACGATGGCGCGCCCCACGGCCACGCGCTGGCGCTGGCCGCCGGAAAGCTGCTTGGGCTTTTTGTTGAGCTGATCCGTTAACCCCAGTATCTCCGCCGCGGCCATGACCTTTTCATGCGTTTCGTCGGGATCCTCGCCGCGCAGCATCAGGCTAAAGCCCATGTTCTCATAGACGGTCATGTGCGCATATAAGGCGTAGTTCTGGAACACCATGGCGATATCCCTGTCCTTTGCCGCCATGTTCGTCACGTCCCGTCCGCCTATGACGAGCTTGCCGCTCGTGATCTCCTCCAGCCCCGCGATCATCCTGAGCGTCGTGGATTTGCCGCAGCCGGAGGGGCCGACCAGCACGATAAACTCGCCGTCGTTGATATCCAGCCCGAAATCGAACACGGCCTGCACGCCGTTATCATACACCTTATTGAGGTTTTGTAAGCTTAATTCCGCCATTTCATTCGCCTCCCGCGGCCTTCACTTCACGGCGCAGCAAGCGCCCGTTGATGGTGGCGTTGACCCCCGCCCCGATTAAGCACAGCGCCGCAAGCAGCAGCGCCGCCACAGCGCCCATATACAGCCCGCCCGTGAGCATCCCCAGCTTATGATAGTGAAGGGGCAATATGAACACGCGCAGCGCCTCGAAAACGCCCAGCGCCGCAGCGATACGGTTCCACTTGGGGGCGTACGCCTTGAGCTTCTCGCTCGTGAGGAACACGAGCATCATAAAGACGATATTGATGATCACGTCCAGCCCCATGACCACATCCGGCGTGATATTGCCGCTGCGGAACACGGAAATGAAGTAGTATACGTTAAACAGGATGGAGAGGATACACAAAAGCGAGGAGCGGGTATCCTTCTGATATTTCATGCGTGCGGGATTGCGTTTCATAGGCTCGCGCCTCCTTCGGACGTCGCTTTTTCCTTTCGCATCCAAACGGTTTTCCAAATGAGATTTATCAATAAGCAGGCGACGAGCACAAACAGCGCGATGCTAAGCGCACAGGACGCATCCAGCATGAAGGTGGATTCGCTGTAGCGCATATTGAGCATGTCTGTGACCTCCTGCAAGCGTGCAAAGTCGATCTGTAAAAATTTCTGCTTGATATAAAGCGCGTTTGCAAGCAGCGTTGCGGCAAGATAGCCCGCAAAGCCGCAATACGCGGCGGTGGTGATATAGTTGGAAGGGTAATAAAGCCGCCTGCGGTGCGTAAGAAAGACGAACATGCTCGCGCAAAGGATCACGAGGATGGCCGCGTCCCGCAAAAGCGCCTGATTGAAGGGCTGTATCTGATAATAAAGCTCCGCGCCCTTGACGTAGAGCAGGGTGCTGCCCGCGTCGGCATGATAATTCAAATTATAGATATCGGTGGCAAAGCCAAGCGCCACGATAAAGGTCAGGCAGGTCAGCACGAGCGCCGCCGCCATCACGATACGTTGAAACAGGAGTTGTTTATGCTGCATACGCTACCCCTTTTCTTGGGAAACAAGGTGTTTCAAAGGTTTGGAAGGGAACGGGGAGGCGACGGGCGCCTCCCCGCAACGGTTCTATGGGTTATTGTGCGAGCATCCTTGCATAGGCGCTCTCATAGCAAGCGTCGAAGATCTTGCCGTTGAGGTCGTCGATGAGGTAACCGGGCAGCGCGTCCTTGGTCAAAAGGGTGTTGCCGTTTGCATCCGTTCCGCCAAAGCCATAGATGACATAGTCGGTAAAGAGGATACGGTCGGTATCGTTGTTGCCGTTACGGAAGGCGACGACCAGATCGTCGCAGCTATCCGTGATGAGCTGCTCCTCCTCGGCGGAGAGGGCGAATGCCGTGGGAACCAGCATCATGGCGGGGGACATGCCATCCTTGAGCGTGGGAACCAGATGCTTCATCGTGCCCAGCTCGCAGGCGCGCAGGATGTAATCAAGCCCGACCTTGCCCTTATCGGGAACGGTCTGGTATTCCATGCCCTGCTCCTTGACATAGCCGATGGGGAAGGTAGCGCCCAGCCATTTGCGGTAATAGTTGGTGTAGTTGCCGTTGGCAAGCTCCTTAAGCTCGGTAAGAGCGGCGTCCGAAAGCTTGGGCACCATCTTGCCGTTGTACTGGATCTCGCCGTCGATCCACGCTTCGGGGCCGTAGCTCATGAGGCGGTTGCCCTCGGGAGAATACTGGTAGTCGAACAGGGCCAGTGCGCGATGCAGCTTGGCTTCGTCGTTGGCGACGTTAGACAGGATCGCCCAGCCATCCGTCTTGACGGAACGCCAGGAGGCGGTGAACTGGTAGTAGTTGCCGTCGTCATCCCAGTCAGCGACAGGGGGCAGCACCGGCGTGAGGTTGAAGCCGTCGATCTTAACGGAATCGTTGTACACGGTCGTGGTCTGGTTGTAGTCATAGGTCATGAAGCCCAGATTGTCGTTGCAAAGACGGGCGCGATGGTCGCCGCCGTTTAAGCCGGCAGTGGACTCGTCCTTGTCGAAGTCCTTCAGGATCAGACCTTCCTTATAGAGCATGTTCAGGCGTTCCACGCCGTCCATCATGTCGGGATCGAAGCGGCCGTCCTTGAGGTTGCCCTCGGCGTCCACATAGAAGTAGTTGGAGCGGGATTCCAGTCCGTGCACGCCCCAGATCTCCATGAAGGAGAAAAGCTGCTGTACGCGGCCGGCCTGATACTTTCTGGGATAGAAGGGAACTGCGTCATACTCGCTCTGGCCGGTAAGCAGCTTGGTGTTGGCCAGCACGCAGCGCATGAGGGCGACCAGTTCGTCGGCGTTATAGGCGGCGTCCTGTCCGCAGAACAGGTCGGAGCGCTTGGCGTATACGCCCGCATAGGTGGCGTCGATGTAATCCTTGAGCGCCTGCACGAGGTTCGCGCCGTCCTTGGTCTCCAGCTCGTTCTGGATGGTGACGATGTTCTTGTCGTACTTGACCTTGATCTCCTGCGTGCCGCTGCCGTCCGCCGTCACTGCCTGCACGGTGGTGTCGAGCGTCTCGGGCATATAGGGGGTGTAGAAGGTCTCGATCTTGCGATCGGTATCATAGGTCACGGCGTCGTCGTCGAGCAGCTTTTGTACCCAGTCGGCACGCAGCATGATCATGCGCTCAAGATCGTCATAACCATCGAAGTAGGGGGTGTAATAGATGTGGCCGTCGCCCGCGGTAACGGTGGTCTTGACGATGGCGTTATCCTCGAGGAACTTCTTGAAGTTGGGCATGAGATCAAGATACTCGTCGATCTTGAGGAAGGTGCCGTTCTGCACGCCCGCGCGGTTGATCTCCACCACGCCGCCGACCATGACGTCAACGCCCTGGAAGCCCTGTGCTTCCCAGGTGGTGAACGCGGCCTGCACGTTCTTGGCGTCGGTGGGGGTCACATCGTTGATGGTGAGGTTCAAGCGGTTCTGGAGCTCCGCCCAAACGGGCTTCCAGTCGCCTTCGCGGTAGGTCTTGCCATCGGCAGCCGCATACTCGGCCTGCGGGGTGCCGGAGCCTTCACCGGCGGTATACTTCATGCCGATGCCGCTCTGATAGAACACGGACATGTCAAGCCCTACGTTGTCGGTGGTGTCGTAGATGTCGATCTGGGGCTCTTCGGGCGCGGCGGGTTCCGCCGCCGCAGGCGCCTCGGTGGGGGCTGCGGCTTCGGGATTCTCGACGATCGTCTCGTCAACCTTGACGCATCCGACGACGCTGGAGAGCACCATCACGACGGCCAGCAGCAAATACAATGCCTTTTTCATGTTTTTCCTCCTTGATTTTTGTTGGTTCTTTTTTATCATCAACTCGACGTTCGAGTTAGGTCACTCCTTGACGCCGCCGACATTGACGCCGGTGGCAAAATACTTCTGGATGTACGGGTAAATGATCATGATGGGGATGATGGCGCACACGATCATCGCATAGATCAGGCTGTTGGGCGCGTAGGCGGTGGTCGCCTCGTACTCCAGCGCCAATATCTCCTCCAGCTGATCGCGGATGAACACCTGCAGCGGCCACTCGTTGCGGTTGCGGATCATCATGCGCGCCCAGAAATAGCCGTTCCATCGGCTGATGCCGAAGAACAGGCCGACCGTCGCCACGGTGGATTTGCACATGGGCACATATACCTTGCTCAAAAGCTGCAGCTCCTTCGCACCGTCCACGATGGCCGCCTCCTCGATCTCGGAGGGGACATTCTCAAAGGCGTTTCGCAGCAGCACCACGTTGAAGGCCGCCATGCCCATGGCGATGACCACCAGCCACTTGTCATCCATGACGCCCATGGCGCCGAAGATGCTCTGGGTGGCCTTGTAATTGAGGAACTGCGGAACAAGGCCCGCCGAAAACCACATGGTGAACACGAGGTAGAAGTTGAAGCCCCGGCGGAACACCAGACGTTTCTTGGAAAGGGCGTACGCGCCCAGTATCGCAACGCCCAACGCCCAGATGGTGCCGTAGAAGGTGACGAACATGGTGTTGGCGTAGCTGATCCAAAAGCGTTTGGTGAAGATGATATCGCGGAAAGCGTCAAACTGAAGCTGCACCGGCAGCAGCACCACCTTGCCGGAATAGTACGCCACGCGCCCGGACAGCGCCGCGGAGATCGCGTACACGAACGGGTAGAGGCAGAACAGCGCAAACACGGTCAAAAACGTATACGCGAACACCTTAAAGACGATTTCCGTTGAATCCAGTCGTTTCATGCGCCCTCCCTCCTTAATACAATGATGTATCCGACGCTTTGCGGCTGATGAGGTTCGCGCCCATCACCAGCAGCATGGAGACCACGGCGTTGATAAGATCCGCCGCCGACGCGAGCGATTGATTGGTCGTGGCGCCCGCGCGGATGCCCGCCCGCTGGAAAACATAGGTGGATACCACGTCCGCCGTGCTGTAGGTGTAAGGATTGTACAGCAGCAGCACCTTTTCATAGCCGATGGTGAGCAGCTCGCCTATGCGAAGGATCAGCATGATGGTGATGGTGGAAAGTATGCCCGGCAACACGACATGCTTGATCTGCTGCATCTTGGTGGCGCCGTCGATGCGCGCCGCCTCATAGCTCGTGGGCGATATGCCTATGATGGCCGCAAAGAACACGATGGAGCTGTAGCCCGCCGTTTCCCAAACGCCTGACACCAGATAGATCGCCCGAAAGTACTTGGGGATATAGAGCATGCCCTTCATGGCGTCCGCCGCGGGTATGGCGCCTATCTTCACAAGCGCCTGCGCCAAAATGCCGGGCTGCGAAAACGTGCTGCCGCCCGCGAGCAGCATCGTGACGAGCGACGTGATCACAACGGTGGATACAAAGCGGGGCAAATAGGTGAAAACCTGCACCAGCCCCCGGTAAAAATTCGATTTGATCTCCGAGAAGAACAGGGCTAACAAAATCGGCACGGGAAAGCCGAAAAGCAGGCCGTAAAAGCTCAAAACGAAGGTGTTGCGGAAGGCGCGCCAGAAATCCGGGGAATCCGCGCCGAACATGAGGTTATAGAAGTGCGAGAAGCCGACGAAGTTGCGCTCCATCACCTTCACCGTCGTATCGGAGGTCTTGAAGGCCGTCACCAGCTCGTACAACGGGAAATAGCGCCAAAACAGGAACACGAGTATCATGGGCAGCAGCATGGCGTACAGCCGCCAGTCCTTCATGATGCGCCTGCCTATGTCGCGCCAGTAATATCTTTCCTGTTCGTCTTGGAGCCTGAGCTGCTCCGCCGTAAGGCTTTCCGCTTTTACGCGCATGGTTTCTGCTCCTCCCGGGCGGCCAATTCCGCCAAATACTCCCGCTGATCCTGAAACACGCAGCCGTTTTTATCGCGCCGCCGCGCGATGAGAATCACGATCACTGCCATCACGCAGCTTAATGCGTCCACGCTCATATACCGTACCCAAAGGCCGAAGAAGGGGCTGTGCGTAAACGCCGCGGCCACCGCCGCCCGCCCCGTTTCCATCAGCGCATAGCCGCTTAGCGTGTAGAGCACGCACAGCGCGCCGCTTTGCTGCACCCTCTTTTTGCCCAACAGCCGGAACCACACAAGGTTGCCCCCCACAAGGGCGCTTCCCAAGGTGTAGGCGAGCACCGCCGCCGTGCCCCCGCCGTTTAGAAGGCTGTAGACCAGGCCGCCCAGCATCGCGTGGAGGATACCCCACGCGCCCCAGCGCATCATGACGATGAGTGCTATGGGCAGCACCGCCGAAAAGGAGAAGGCCTCCGTCGGATACAGGCGGATGGCAAGCTGCGCCGCCGCCTCAAGCAGGCAGACGATGAGCGCGAACAGGGATAGATCAATCGCCCGGTAACGCCGCACTGCCCACACCTCTCCTCATTCTCCCTTGACACGAAGCGTCAGGGGGTCGTACACTTTTTGCATCTACATTGCGGAGGTCGTTGTCCATGCACATCCTCACCCTGACCCCCGGCGCGTCCATCGGCGCGGCGCTCAACGCGCTGCCGCCCGAGGGCGACGCTACGCTCCGGCTTCCCGCGGGCGTCTTTCGGGAAAAGGTCGAGCTTACCCGGCCGCACACGCGGCTTTTGGGCGTTTCGCCGGAGAAAACGCGCATCGTGTTTGGCGACTGCGCCAATGCCATCCACGCGGATGGCCAGCCCTACAATACCTTTCGCACCGCCACGCTTCGCGTGCTTGCGGACAACGTCTGCTTAGAAAACCTCTGCGTGGAAAACGACGCCGCCGATCCTGCGCGAAACGGGCAATGCGTTGCCCTTTATGTCTACGGCGACCGCTTTGCCGCCCGTAACTGCCACTTTCTTTCCACGCAGGACACGCTGTTTTGCGGCCCCCTGCCTGACGATCTGATCCTGCGCTACGATGGTTTTTTGCCCGACGCCGCACGTTACAGGGAGGGTTCCCTCTCGCAGCACTACGAGGATTGCGTGATCGCGGGCAGCGTGGATTTCATTTTCGGCTGCGCCGACGCGCTGTTCTCCCGCTGCACGCTGCGAAGCGTCTTTGACGGGCGGGACGGCGGCTTTGTCGCAGCGCCCGCGCATTCCCTCAAGCAAACGAGGGGGTTTGTCTTTGCCGATTGCGACTTTACGGGGGAGGGCGTGTCGCAAGGCTCCGTTTTTCTCGCGCGCCCCTGGCGCGATTTTGGCAAGGCTTCTTTTCTCTCCTGCTGTCTGGGTGCGCACATCGCGCCGGCGCTCTTTGATCCTTGGAACGATACCCGCCGGGATCGCACGGCGCGCTTTGGCTATTTTGATCTTGGCGGATCGCGCATCGCCCCCGTTTGTTGGGGACGCGCCCTTACCCAAGAGGAGGCGGGCGTTACGCTCTCCCGCGCGGCATATATCAACCCTTCGTGATCACCGCGCCGTCCTCCATGTTAAAGAGGAAGAAGGCGTCCTTAGGCACCATGAAGCGATATCGCTGCCCCACCGACGGCGCCTCGTAGGGGGAAAGCTTCAATATCACATCCTGCCCGTCCACGTTCATATATACGTTCACGTTGTCGCCCAGCATTTCCGTGAGCGTCACGTCGCCCTCCATCACGGCGGCGTTCGCCGTTTGCGCGTCGGCGTAGGGCATGGCGTTTTCGGGTCTGAAGCCTAGCTCCATTTCCTCGCCCTCCCTTTGCGCCATGGCGAGCGGATACACATCCGACAGCGTCACGCGCTGCTGCCCGCCCTGCAGGCACACCGCGCCCTGCACCGCCCGGCAGGTGAGGAAATTCATGGGCGGATCGCCGATAAAGCCCGCCACAAAGCGGTTCGCAGGCGTAAAGTACAGCTCCTTGGGCGTGCCGATCTGCTGCGCCACGCCATCCTTCATCACCACGATCCGATCCGCCATGGTCATGGCTTCGGTCTGGTCATGCGTGACGTAAACGGTGGTCGCGCCGATACGGCGGTGAATTTGCGTGATCTCGGCGCGCATGGTCACGCGCTGCTTGGCGTCCAGATTGGAAAGCGGTTCGTCCATCAAAAACACCTCGACGTGGCGGATGATGGCTCTGCCCACCGCCACGCGCTGGCGCTGCCCGCCTGAAAGCTCGCGCGGCTTGCGATCAAGATACTCCGTAAGGCCAAGTATCTTCGCGGTTTTCTCCACACGGCTCTCGATGATATCCTTGCCCATGCCCTTAAGCGTCAGGCCAAAGGCCATATTGTCGTATACGCTCATATGCGGATACAGCGCATAGGATTGGAACACCATCGCCACGCCGCGCGCGCGGGGGGATTTTTCGTTGGCAAGCTCGCCGCCGATGTACAGCTCGCCCGAGGTGATGTCCTCAAGACCCGCAAGCATGCGCAGCGTCGTGCTTTTCCCGCAGCCGGAGGGGCCAACGAACACGATGAATTCGCCCTTCTCGATCTGCATGGAAAAGTCGTGCACGGCATGAAAGCCGTTTGGGTACACCTTATTGATGCCGACAAGCTGTATGTGCGCCATTTTCCGCTCCTTCGATCCCGCTTACTTAAGCTCCGCGATCCCGATATTGTCCATGTCCGTAAAGGTCTTGTTCTCGCCGCACATGCCCCAAATGAAGGTATAATTGCGCGTGCCCACGCCCGCGTGGATGGACCAGCTGGGGGATATGACCGCCTGCTCGTTGTGCATCACGATATGGCGCGTTTCCTCCTTGGTGCCCATCATGTGGAACACCGCGTCGTCCGGCTGCATGTCAAAATAGAGATACACCTCCATGCGCCGCTCGTGCGTGTGACAGGGCATGGTGTTCCACACGCTGCCGGGCTCAAGCACCGTCATGCCCATCGCAAGCTGACAGCTTTCGCATACGGCGGGGTGCACATATTGATGGATGGTGCGCTTATTGACGTTGAGCGCATCGCCCAGCGGCACGTTGGTCGCGTCGTTGATGCCGATGATCTTGGTGGGATAGGTGTGATGCGCGGGGCAGGAATTGATGTAGAATTTCGCGGGGTTTTTGGGGTCGTTCGAGCGAAACGCCACCTGCTCAACCCCCATGCCCGCGTACAGCCCTTCGTGATGGCGGATGGGATACGCTACGCCGTCCAGCACCACCTCGCCGTCGCCGCCGATGTTGATGACGCCCATTTCCCGCCTTTGCAGGAAATAATCCGCCGCAAGCTCCTTGGCGCCCGTCAGCGCAAGCTCGCCGTTGCAGGGCATCGCGCCGCCCGCGATGATGCGATCCTGATGGGAGTAGGTAAGCAATACCTCGTCCGGCGCAAACACCCGCGGGATCAGATAATGCTCACGAAGCAATGCGGTATCATAGCCTTTGGAATCCATGGGATGATTTGCGTAGCGTACGTCCAGTTTCATAGTGTTGCTTCTCTCCATTTCTTGCGTATATAGGCAGCGCCATACGGGATGTCCCCGCCGGTCGTTCCTTCCATGATGAGCGTGGCGCTTTCGTTATGCTTGCGGATGGCGCCAAAGATACGGTTATAATCCAATTCTCCCCTGCCAAGCGGTACCTGCCGGAATGTTCCGTTTTCAAAGACGCAGTCCTTAAGGTGAAAGCAGCATATCCTGCTGCCGAAGGTTTCAAGCCCCTCGCAGAGGATATCGTAGTAATCGCGGCAGTTCCTTTGGTCAAGATAGTTATAAAGATCAAATATGATGCGCAGATTCTCACAGCCGATGCGCTCATACGCCCTTTGCAGCGTCGCAACGTTCCAGCAAACGTGACCCGCCGCCCCCTCGATGCCCACGAACGCGCCGTACTGCGCGGCCGTTTTGCAAAGCGAAGCGAAGCGCTCGACCACCAGCGACAGGGACGCTTCCGTGCGGTTTTGCGGGTGATACACCCAAGGCTCGTCGCTGCAGGAGCCCGTTTCCGACCCGACGATGCCGCAGCCCAGCGCCGCGCCGCAGCGAAGATAATCCGCGAAGATCGCCATGCCGTCCTGCACCTTTGCGGGATCGCTGTGCACGGGGTTAAAATATGCGCCCAGGAGCACCACGGATACCTTGGCTTTCGCAAGCGCGCCGCCGATGCGCGCGGCCAGCGCCTCGTTCATGCCGCCCGGCGCATGGGGAACATCCGCGAAGCTTTTATAGCAGACAAGCTGCACGCCATCCGCGCCGCTGTTCCCAAGTGCGCGGATCAGAGCCTCCTCGCCCTTGACAGATAGGTCATGTGCCCTTATGGAGAGCCGCATGCGTCCTCATCCTCGTTTCTGTTGTCGTGTTGCTTCCTTCCGGCTCTCCGGCCGCGCGGCGATGTGGTATGGGAAAGGCTTTTGCGCGCCGGCGGGCAGGCGCCCTTGTTTACCCACATCTTATTGCGTTGCGCATGCATTGTACATGCATAATTCGATACGATTTATGTACGATTCGGATATCAGCGCGCCAGCCACCCGCCGTCCACGGCCAGCGTGAAGCCGTTGACATAGTCCGAAGCGGCGGAGGCGAGGAACACGGCGGCGCCCATGAGATCCTCCTGCGTGCCCCATCTTCCCGCCGGAATGCGGGCAAGTATGTCCGCGCTGCGCGCGGCGTCGCCGCGAAGCGCCTCCGTGTTGTTGGTCACCATGTAGCCCGGCGCGATGGCGTTGACATTGATACCGTACTTTGCCCATTCGTTGGCAAGCGCCATGGTCAGACCCTTTACGCCGCTTTTGCTGGCGGTGTAGCTGGGCACGCGGATGCCGCCCTGATAGGAAAGCATGCTGGCGATGTTGATGATCTTTCCGCCGCTTTTCTGCGCCACAAACGCGCGCGCCGCCGCCTGCGAAAGAAAGAACACGGTTTTAAGGTTGACGTTGAGCACGTCGTCCCAGTTCTCCTCGCAAAAATCGATGGCGTCCTCCCTGCGGATAAGCCCGGCGTTGTTGACGAGGATATCGATGCGGCCGAAGCGCTCCTTCGCGGCCGCGACAATGCGCTCCACCGGCTCGATGGAGCCTAGATCCTCCACGATGTAGGAAAAGCTCTCCGCGCCGATGCGCGCCTGCGTTTCCTCGCTGGGTCTGCGGCCCACGCCCAGCACCTTGGCGCCCGCCTCAGCGAGCGCAATGCTCACGCCCTGCCCAAGACCCGTGTTGCTGCCGGTGACGATGGCGGTCTTGCCCGCCAGAGAAAAGGAATCCAAAATATTCATGTGTATGCGCTCCTTTTTGCATAGTATTACAGCATAACGATTCGGATATAGAACCCGACAAAATTACTCCTCCGCCAGCTGCGCCTTATTGAACGCCGTGGGGGAGAGGCCAAAGGTTTTTTTGAACACGCGCGTGAAGTAGAGCGGCTCTGCAAAGCCGCACAGCTCCGCGACCTCGGCGATGAGGTATTCGCCCCGTATGACAGAAAGCATGGTTTTCGCCTTTTTCATGCGCATGGCCGTGAGATACTCGTGCGGCGTTGCGCCGATCTCCTTTTTGAAGGTCTTGCGCACATAGTCGTAGTTGAGCGGGATCGCGTGCAGGGTATCCTCCAGGGAATAGTCCGCGTCGGAAAAATTGCGCAGGATATCGTTGCGGATATGCTCCACCACCTCCGAATAGCTCGTCTGGCTCAAAAACGTGATGATATAGCTTGCGATGACCTCGCCCAAGGCGGAGAGGATCAGCTCCTTGCGCTGGATATCCGAATCGAAGTAATAAAACGCCTCCGAAAAGAAGGTGAGCAGGTGCTTTTCCTTATCGTCGCTCACCTTTACGGCCGTCCGGTACGGAAACGTCGCGTCGCGCAGGCGCATGTGGAGATTGGTAAAGCCCAGCACGCTTTGGTTGGAATGCTGTATGCCCGCAGGGATCACGACGGTCTCCCCCTCGGTATATTGCAGCCTGCTGCCGTTTTCAAACACCACCTCGCCCGTGCCGCTGGTGCAGTAAATGGTCTCCCATTCGGTATGCGCATGCGGCTGCACGGCATGCGTCGTGGGGTGCTTGCCAACAAATACGGGTTCGTTCATGCTTCCTCCTGCCAGTTACCCTTCCAGTCCGTCAAATACGCCGCCGTATCGCGGCACATCTTCGCAAACAGGCGTTCGCCGTCTGCAAGCGCAAGCCCCGCGCAGAGCGGCTGATTCATAAACACCTGAAACGCCAGCGCCTCATCCCGGCGCAGGCAGGCGTCCAAGAGGGCGTTGTTGTTATGCGCGCTGCGCTGCACCAGCGCGTCCACGCCCGCGGGCAGCGGCTTTGCCGCAACGGGGCAAAGGCTGTCCGACGCGAACAGGCAGTTGGTCTCCACCACCGTGCCAAGCGGCAGCGTGGGCGTCTGCCCCACGTTGGGCAGATTCACATTGGTCAGCAGCTTTTCGCCGCCCAGAAGCGCCATGAGCATGCGCATCAGCTCCTCGTCGGAGCGCGTGAGCGCGATGGGCTTTTTCCCCCAAGCCAAAGCCTCGCCTTCCTCGATCAGCGCCCGCTGCTGTTTGACGCGGAAGTCCACCGGCGTGCGGTAAAAGCCCCAGCTTGCGAAGGGTTCCGGGTCGGACAAATACCAGCCGCGATCCAAAAACTCCACCAGATGCCGATCCCCCGCAGCGCCCAGCGCGCCAAAGCGGCGAAACAGGTCCATCTTGACGCGGTTGCCGCACTGGAAGTAATCCCCCTTCCGGTGCAGCATGGGGTCGGCGGGGTCGCTTGCGCAGTAGCCCGAAGCAAAGTATTTTTCCATGAAGGCGGGAAGCATCGAAAGCACGTCCTGTTCTTGATAGCGCGCGCTCGTGATCCATGTGAAATGATTGAGCCCGCATACCTCCGTCTGCAACGCCTGCCGCGCGATCAGGGGCTCCCCCGTCGTTTCGTGATGCACGGCGCAAAGAAAATCCTGCGCGTGGAACACCTCATGGCAGCAGCCAAACGCCTTGATCTTGGGGTATACAGCGTATAACGCCCCCGTGCAGACGCTCATGGGATTGGTGAGGTTCAATACCCACGCCCGCGGGCAGCAGCGTTCGATGGCGCGCGCAAAGCCCTCGTACAAGGGCACGGTGCGCATGGCGCGCAAAACGCCGCCCGGCCCCGCCGTATCGCCCACGGTCTGATAGATGCCGTACGCCTCCGGCGCGTGCACGTCGCTTTGCATCTCGCTAAACGTCCCCGGCAGTATGGAGATCACCACCACGTCCGCGCCGCGCAGCGTTTCCTCCAGCGTAGCGCCCACGCTGTAGGAAAATCCGCTCACACAGGCGGGATCCTCCGCGATGCGCGTACCGATGCGGCAATTGCGTTCCGCCGCCGCGACATCCGTATCGTACAGCATGACCTGACCGGATAGTCCGTCCGTCAAGGCCAGATCGTTCATAAATATGCGCGCCCATTGTTTGGAGCCGCCGCCGATGTAGGCAAGCTTGATATTCCGTTTCATAAATGATCGTTTCCTCTATACGTTCGCTTGTTTGCCAATTCCGTGCAGACCGCACGTTCAACATGATGCTTCATATATAGCACAATCGACCGATAAGCGCAACCGTGATATCCGAATCGTCCATAAATTTATCCTGATTGTTCAGGTTGGAAGCACGGCGATGGGTATAGCAAAAGCCCGCGGGCGCGCCGTCATTCGACAGGCGACGCGCACCGCAGGCTCATGTTGGGTTCGATCGGTTGACGGGGTCGGCTTACGCGGCTTCTTTAAGCTCTGTAATCTCCTCCACCGTGCCGTCGGGATAGACGAGCACGTCAAAGAGGTCTTTGTCCTCAAGCAGCGCGCTTTCGGTGCCGGAGCAGGAGCGCACGCCGTTTTGCTGCATGCTCTCCCAAACCTCCGCCGTGGCGATGACGTCCGCCGCCGTGGTGGCCTTGGCGTCCTTCATCCATTGCAGGCGGGTTTCCTCCGATACGCCCGTAAGCTTATCCGTCATGGCGCGGATCGCGCCGCTAAGCAGGCCTGCCGGGCGGGACAGGGAGGTGTAGCCGCCGATCAGGTAGCTATCCACCATCTCCTGGGTGACCGTTCCTTCGCGCAGATATGCGGGGAGGGCTGCAAAGATGTCGTATGTGCCCGCGAGGTTGGGGTCGCGGTAGGTGTAGAGGATGGAAGCGGTATGCCCCAGCGACGCGTACGCGCCGTACGCGCCCAAGGCGTTTCTTAGCTGCGGCAGCATGTAGTCGTCGTCGATAAGGGAAGTGATGATATTGTCCTTTCCCGTGTAGCCGTCATAGGCGGAGAGCAGGACGTTCATATGCACGGTGGAATTGTTGACGACGCCCTCGTTCCGCTTGGGGATGCGCAGCGAAGCATAATCGGCCTTTTCGCGCGTCGCGTTGCCCATGCCCGCAAGGATGTCCGTGATCTGCGCCCGGTAGGCGGCGATGGCGTCCGCACTGCCCGCGCAAAGCACGGTCGCGCCCGCCCTGTTAAGAAGCAGGGCTCTAGCTGCCTCCAGCCTTTGGGTGAGCGCTTCGGGATCGTTGGCCGCAAGCGCGATCATCTCCTGCTCATACGCGTAGAAGGCATAGTCGGTAACATAGGTCGTGTAGGCCGCGTAATCGTTGAACATGGCGGCCAAACGGTTCAGCTGCACATTCAGCACATTGTCGTCCAAGCCCGTTACAAAGTCCGAGCTCCAGCGGGTCAGCAGGTTTTGGATGGTCTGTGTATCGGATAGATTCGTTTGGGTCAAAAGCTCGTTGAGCAGCGCCGTCGAAGCCTGCGCGTTCTCGCCCAGACCCAGCCAGGAAAGACTGGCCGCATAGTACCCGTCGGCGTCCTTATAGCCCGCCGACGCGTCCAGCTTCGCGGAAAAGCTGCTTAAGTACCGGGTCATCAGCGTGGAAAGCTCCTCCTTGCTATGGCTTTCCGTATCCAGCTCGCCCAGCAAGTACAGATAAAGCTGCACATCCTGCAATTGCTCGACGGGAATGGTGCTGCCGTCGAGCAGGACGGTGCCGGAGAACACGTCGCTTACGTCCGCAACGACGCTCATATAGCGCACGCCGTCCGCCGTCTCGTCGGTCACGTCATAGTGGCGCAGCTCCTCGGGCAGATCGGCTACCTCCATGTTGGCAAGCCGGGAAACGACCTCGTCCGAAGCGCCCGCGTTGCCCCATGCGATAAACTCGTTGGAGCTTTGCACAAGCGCGTCGATCTCGCTTTGGGACATGGCGGCCTTCTTTTCTTCCAGCTCCTTAGACAGCGCCGCCTCGTTCTTCTCCGCAAGACCCGCGACCGGCTTTGTCACGCTCACGGCGCGGTGTAGATTTTCCGTGATGTATTGCGCGATCAGGCTTTGGGCGCTCTCCACGTTCATTTCGTCGAGCACCTTCTCATAGGTGGGATAGAAATACACGGTGTCAAAATACACCCATGCAAGCGCGATGTTCAAGCTCGCGTCCACGCCAAGGTCCGTATCCTCCGTCGTGGTCAAAAGCGACAGCTTGTTGATGGCCAGCACGGACTCCAGCGCATCCTTGCTCACGCCCTCCGCGGCGAGCGTCTTGAGCCCTTCCTCCACGGCGGAAACGAACGCGTCCCGATCCTCCGGGTCAACGCCCTTGGCGGTTATGGCAAGGTAAGGCGCGGAGGGGCTGTCAAAGTCCACTTTGCCGCTGATCTGCGCCTCGGGAAGCTTTTCGCGTATGGAGCGCATAACGGGCGAGGATTCCTGCGTCAGCACGTTTACAAGCACCAGCATGGAGATGGTGTCGTAAAGATCCGCGTCGTTGAGCGCAAAGCTGTAATAGATCTCGGAGGCGTTTTCGGTGGGCGCGTTCTGCTCCACGGCGACCTCGTATTCGGCGTACTGGGTCTCGGTGAGGGGTTCGACCTTGCCGAAATCCACTTCGATCTCCTTTTTATCAAAGGCGGAGAGATATTCGCCGTCGATAAATTCCAATACATGCGCGATATCCATATCGCCATAGAGGGTGATCAGCGCGTTGGAGGGATGATAATACGCGTCGTGGAATTCGACGAGCTCCTCGTAGGAAAGCGTGCGGATATGCTCCGGAATACCGCCGCTATCGTGGGCGGTGGTGCTGCCCGCGTAAAGCGTCGCCATATTGTTGTCCATCGCAAGCATGGGAAGCGTCAGAGCGCCCTGCATCTCGCTGTACACCGTGCCCGCGATGTTCATATCCGCGTCCGCGCTCGTCAGTTCATACCGCCACGCCTCACGCTGCGCAAGCTTGGGCTCGGTGTAGAGAAGCGGCTCGAACACGCCCGAAAGGTAATAATCCATCATGGTCATGAGCTGCGCCTCGGACAGCGACGCCACGGGGTAGGTCGTCATGCCGTGAAAGGTCAGCGCGTTGACGAAGGTGTTGTAGGTCTGGTAGATGAAGGGGAAGAACAGGTTGGCGTCCTGGTATTTCTGGGAGCCGCATATGGTGATATGCTCAAAAACATGCGGCTTGCCCTTGTCGTCCAGCGCCGGCGTGCGGAATGCGATATCGAAGGAACGGTTGGTATCCTCATTTGCAAGGTACAGCAGCTTCGCGCCGGACTTTTCGTGCTCGAAGAACACGCCCGTCGCGCTCAAAGCCTTCATCGGCACGATATCCAATACGGTAAAGCCGGAAAGCACGTCGCCCACCTTGGGCAATTCGCTTCCGTTTTGCGCGGGCGGCGCCGCTTCGGGCGCCGCAGCCTCCGGCGCGGGCTGCGCCTGCGTCGCCTCCGGCTCGCTTACGGGCGCGGCCGTGCAGCCGGCAAGCAGCGCGAGCGTTAGTATCAGGCAAAGTATGCTGCGTAAATTCTTTTTCAATTTGTTTTCCTCCTAAGTATCCGTTAGTA